>JAFITR010000027.1 GCA_017116025.1 Simkania negevensis | reverse complement strand
TTTTTTGACAAAACTGCCAAACTCGAGGCAGCCTGAAAGGCTGCTACATTCATTTAGACAGATAGGCTAAGGTGTTTGTTTGCAAAGTTTTTGTGGACAAAGGCTGCATCAAACTCTGTGAGCATTTCTGAAGGGAATTCGCGATGTCCTTGTTCAAGATCAAAAGGGATAAAATTGAAGCTTTCTAATCGATTTAAAAGTTCCAGGTAGGTTGCTTGGCCTTCATATTTTTCACAGGTAGAGAGTTCGAGAATAATGGCGGTAATTTTTTGCTCTTTTAGTAGCTGTTGAGCTCCTACAAGAACCTCTTTTTCATACCCTTGTGTATCAATTTTTACTAGAAGGTGTTCATATTCGACTTCTTTCAGAGCATCGTCAAGAGTGATAATAGGAGCTTCATAGCTTTCTTTTTCTCCCCCTGCGCCCTTTTCTCCATAGGAGTAACTTTTATTGATTTTGCGGAAGGAGCTTAGGCCGTGATTTGTTTGTTCATAGAAGGTTAAGCTACCTTCTTCAGATCCGATACCAGAACAAATCAGTTGCATATTAGGATGTTTTGCTTCGAGTTGCTTCAATCGATCCAAGCAGCTGCGTTGTGGTTCAAAGGCTAAAACTTGTACATGGGGAGAGAGCTTAAGGATCCTCTCTGTGATCACTCCCTGGTTTGCTCCAATGTCACAGACAAGAAATCGTCGATTTCCGATAATTTGCCGGCATATACGGGGAAGAAAACGATAATGTATTGGGTGTGCATCGATGGGATTGCGGAAAGAAAGCACGCCCCGCCTGATGTCTGTTGCAGCTAAAGCGCTTTTTAATCGTAGAACAAGAGGTCTTAGCCCCGGTATTCGTTTTAGGATCTTTTTCAGCATTAGAACCACTCCTTCTTCCTGAACGATCCTTTTCTTTTGGCAAAGTGGTAGATGGGGCGCAGGATGTTGATGAGAGGTTCGTAGGAGGGATAGTCCTCGTGAGTTTGGCATTTTGCGTTTAGGGTCTTTTCGAACTCGTTCGGGCTGAGTGACAGTTTTTTTTGGACGAATAATTTGTCTTCTTCTTGTTTTTGTGGATCGTAAGTTGGCTGCTGTAGGAGTTGAATGGCGTCGTTACGCGTCATTTGATTGGCACAGATCAAAGATGAATAGTGTGCTTTTCTTTTGTCGATATTGAACTTTTCGGGAAGGAGGCATCCTTGATAGAAGCGGGTGTAGATGGACTCGTAGTGTTTGCCTCCGTAATATTGCCAGCCTAGTTCATCTTCGAGAGTAGTCATTGCTGCCTCTTTATTATAGTCAAGATACTCTAGGATGCGTACAGAGCGGATTTTTCTTATGTAGGGGTAGGTAAGGTGGCATTGGAGAAAGTTGTAGTGAGGGAATGTCTTTAACTTTCTGTTCCCAAATCGCTTTTGAATGCCTTTGATGTAACGCCAATCGGCATGACCAAAAGCCCATAGTCTAGGTAGGATGGACTCTGTATGGGTGTTCCAACCACTGATAATCGTTTTGATGTTTTCCTTAATGGCCATTTTATAGATTAATGCGACGATGGCATGATCAGTAGGAATTTCCCCGTCGGGAACATTGGCCTTTAGAAATGCAGCTTGTAAGTTTTTAAACTCATCCCAGTCTAGGATGTGCGTATATAAATCGATGTCAAGTTGCTTGACTAATTTCTCAATGTTGTTGACTGCTAGTTCGGAGTTCCATCCATTGTCGAGGTGGATTGCTAGAGGGCGCAATCCAAGTTTTTTGACTGTATAGGCAACGTAGGAGCTGTCGATGCCTCCACTGAGTCCTATGATGCAGTCGTAACGGTTGTCTTTTCCTTGTTGTTTGATTGATGCAACAACCTGTTCGAGCTGTTCTTTGCGTTCCTCTGTTCCTATGTCAAGAACGCGGACCATTTCGATCGCTTTTGTGCAGTGATTACATTCTCCTTTTTCATCGAAGGAGATGTCAGGGTCTGTTGTGTCCATGACACAGCGTCTACAAATTTGGCTATGGGATTGCATAAGCTGAAGACTCTCCTAGTAGTTCTTGAAGGGCTTCCTCTGGAGGGTAGTGAATGAGAAAAGCTTTGTGTACTCCTTGATAGACGAAAAATGCGCCAGCACTAACTCCTGATGCTCCTACTGCTTGTGCTGAAGAAAAATCTTCGAGGGCTCCTGCTCCACCAGAGGCAACGAGAGGGATTTCTATCTGCGAGGCAACTTCTTGGATAAGATCTAGGTCATATCCTTGCATTGTGCCATCGCGATGGATTGCGTTAAGGAAGATCTCGCCTGCCCCTCGCTCTTCCATCTCTTTTGCTAGTTCGACAGGCGAACGTTTGGTGTTTGTTGTGCCTCGCTTGATGAATACTTTATAGCTGCCAAAAAGGTTTTTTTTTGCGTCGATGGAAACAACGACGCTTTGGGATCCAAGCTCTTTTGCTAGAAGGGTAACGAGCTGTGGGTTTTTGATTGCAGCATGGTTAAGGATGACCTTTTCAGCGCCTAATTCAATGAGCTTCTTTGCGTGCTCCAACGTAGAGATGCCTCCTCCGTAAGCAAAGGGCATAAAGCATTCTGAGGCAATAGAAGCAACGAGATCGAATGCTGGTTCTCTACCCGCTTCCGTTGCACTGATATCAAGAAAAACAAGTTCGTCAGCCCCCTTGTCATTGAAGATTTTGACGGCATTAATCGGATCTCCAAGGTAGCGCGGTTTAGAAAAGCGCTCCGTTTTGACAAGGCTAGAGTTGCGTAGAAGAAGGCAAGGAATGACGCGTGTTCTAAGCATATTGAGGAACCTGCGCAAAGCTTTTCAAAAGCCTCATCCCAAAGCGATGGCTTTTTTCAGGGTGAAATTGGGCTCCAATGAGGTTGCCTTGGCAGATAACGGAACAAAAGTCGTAACCATAGTGTGTGCGTGCTACTGTGTTTTTCTCGTTGCCAATAACGTGGTAAGAGTGGACGAAGTAGAATCGGTCGCCTGTACTGATGTCTATAGGAGGATCTTGGGTTACGTAAACCAGGTTCCATCCCATATGTGGAATTTTTTGGTTTTGAAGCCGTTCTTTTTGGAATCGCACGGTTTTTGCATCAAGCCAGCCTAGACCAGGAATTTGACCTTCTTCGCTGCACAAAGTCATTAGTTGCATCCCTAGGCAGATGCCTAGCACAGGGGTTTTTTCTTCGATTGCTTTTGTTTGAAGGAAGGGGAGCCAGCCACCTTCCTTAAGGCTTTTCATGCCGTGATCAAAGGCGCCAATTCCAGGTAGAATCAGTTTGTCCGCTCCTTGAGCAGCTTCCGGGGTCGTCGCAATAATAGCATTGGCTTGAATCTTTTTGAGCATGTTGTAAATAGAACCAACATTACCCATGCCGTAGTTGATAATGGCAATTAAAGACATCGCGTCCTCGCATGACGTCGTCGGGGTTGGTGAGTCTACCTCAGCGGTGGTTAAAAGATACAGGAGAAAAGGGTAATCGGTCACGGGGTATGAGGGCGTGATCAATACAGCGGTTTGAATAGCTACGGAAAGGAACAAGATAAGCAAGATGAAAAGATAGAGAGGATCATTATCTATCAATCAGTAGTCCATATGAGTTCATTATTTTTAAATTTTTTGATACGGAAAATATGTTATAAGTAGCTATCTTGCCTATCTTTCCATCAGTAATTCCCGCCGCTCTTTGTATCTTCTTCGCGCCTCTTCGCGATCTTCGCGTTTATATTCATCTGGTGCCACCCGTACCCCGTGACCAATTACGAAAAAGGTGTGGTAATTTGCGTTAAAATCATTATGCTGTCCTCTTGAAAAAAAGGACCAATATTGGATGACTAGAATGTCGCAAGCGTATGTTGTTCGTGAGCATAAGAATGAGGTCGTGGAGGTGGTCTCTCCTAGTGGAACGACTGATTTTTTTGATCCACAGGCGGATTTGCATTTATCTAAAGAGCTGTTGGAACAGTTTAATCAGATTACCTCTTCTGATGGCATCCCTCTATACAAACTTTGGCACTACAAAGGTTTCTATTTGGAACCTGCTTTGCAAGAACGAATTTTTTGGGACGTCTTCGTTCATATTGTGAAGCATCGGAAAGTATTATCTTACTTGCGAGGCAAGCAGGTGACATTTGAGCGCTTCCCCTATTACACGGTGAGTGGAGTCTTCCGCTTTTACACCTTCTTGCGACGACATCATTCCCTCTTAAAAAGAGCGCTCTACAACCTCTTCCCTGTTCTTTCTTCGAAGCCCGACCTCTCGTCAAAAATCCTGTTTAAGGATGATGGCGAAGATGGGCCGCGCTTCGGCAAAATGAAAGCAAGCCTCTCTTCGTTTACAGAATATGTTCCGGCATCGCTTCTAAAGGCGAACAAACGCTCCCTCTTGTCAATCAGGAAATGCCAGTTTACCTATGGACGCTCTTGTTTGTTCTATCCAAATGTGCCGAAAATCTCTTACAGCCCGTGGGAATTCCTCCAGCCCTTTTTGTCGGAAGAAGAGTTCCATCTGCTGATTGCAGGGATCCATCGTCGTTGTTGGGACAAAATATGCGAAATTCGTTCTTGCGAAAGGAGGTTCGTTCACAACAGGCCTAAGACGATCTTGTCATATGATCAGATGGAGGATGCGATTGGCTTGATTGCTGCTGGACGGATTTTGAGTATCCCAACATATAGTTTCCAGCATGGAGTGCTAACAAAATTCCATTCTGGTTGGATGGGATTTGGTATACCTCCTGAGTATTGCAATCTAGTACCCGATGCAATTGTCGTTTGGGGAGAATATTGGAAAGAGAAGTTGTTGAACTATTCGAATAAATATCGTGCAGACAATGTGATCGTAGGAGCACATCTAAACAGGGAAATACGTTACGAGTTTGATCCTCTAAGCCCTATGGAGGCGGCTATCACTGTTTTGGTGCCTTATGAGTTTCTAGCGGATAACCAGGCGATATCAAAATACCTAAATCTTTTTCTGGATTACGGATGGAAAGTGATTGTTAAATTACGCCCTGCCGGGGATGGGGATGTTTCAAATGATATTCTCGCTTACGATGAAGGGCTGCGGGAACAACTCGTTTTCCAGTATGAGTTGACAGACGAAGACCTTCGAAATATTCATGTTGTGGTAGCAACACAGACGACTTTTGCTTACGAAATGTTGCCTCATCAAAAGGCGATTTGGTATTTGGATACCCCATTTACAATGTTGGAAGATCTTGTCCCAGATGGATTCGCATACCACGTCAATATGGAGATAGCTTTAAAAATGAAAGATCCTTCTTTTCTCTCTCCTTACTTGAAACCTTGTTATACCTTCGATATGTATAAACACGTTTTTTCGGATAAAAATCAAAAAACCGCTCTTCAGGAACTGTTGCTATGAAGATTCTTGTGTCAGCCTATACGGGTTTAGGTAATTTTATCTTAAGAACACCGATGCTTCACACCCTCAAACGGATTGTTCCTAACACCACTATTTCTTTAATCACAGGAACCTCTAGCCTTGATAACGTCTCGAGTGCTGCAAAGGAGCTCCCATGGATTCATTCTACCTATTCGCTCTCTCAAACAGCTCCTTGGAAAGAAAAGTTGCGTTTTTTTAGGAAACTTAAAAACGAAAATTACGACGTTGTCTTTCTCCCTTTTGACTCGATGCCACGGTTTTTGATTGTCGGATCATATCTGGCTAACATCCCTTTGCGTGTTTTACATACCTCCTTTACGACAAGGTCCTATTTGTCTGTTTGTAAACGGGCATGTAAAATGCTAGTGATGCCTAAAACAGTGCATGTACCGATCCTACAAGGCAGGCATGAAATTGATTTAAACTATGATTTACTCGAGGCCTATCTGAATGAACCATTAGAAAGGGAATACACGACTCTTTTCCCATTTTGTCGAGATGAATCTGTGATCAGTCGTTTTGGCCTAGAGCGTAATCGCTTCTTTGTCTTGCAGATGGCGGCCAGGCATGGAGCCCCTACACCTAAAGTGTGGGATCCTAAGAAATTTCGCGTATTGATCGAGCAGCTGTATGAAAAGTATCCTAAATTGAAGTTAGTGACAGTAGGAAGCAAAAGTGACTATGAAGAGGGAATTAAACAAATGATTGCTGGGCTGCCATATGTAGTAAATACCGCAGGAGAAACGAGTCTGAATGATCTGGCGAACTTACTAACAGATTGCCGGATAGCTATCGTGCACGATAGTGGAACAATGCACGTAGCGAACGCTCTCGACGTACCATTGATTGCTCTTTATGGTCCAACAGACCATACGCGTACTCGTCCTCTAGGCACAAATTCACATCTCATCTTTTCCAAAAACAAGTACCTAGCAAGCATGTATAATTTGCGCTATTCCGAAGAAGAGTTGTGCGCATTAACCAAACAGTATGAGTGCATGGATGCAATCAATATCGACGATGTGATGAATCAAGTCGATGTCTTCGATAGGTCGAGATAGGCGCGTAGTTCGGCCATCTTGCCTCCTTCCCAGCGGATGACGTCGGTGCCTTTTAGGGTGTTGTTGCCAAGCACAAGGATGAATTCGATGATGGTGTAGTTGTTGTCGCAAAAGATGTTTTTTGCTTTGAAGTCGATGGATTCGTTGGCATTAAAGATCTCTTCGATGGCGTTGAGAGCGGCTTCTTTGCCTTCGACTCTGACGACAACGGGATCTTCGAGTACAAAGTCCTCTGTGAGAAATTCTGCGACCTTTGTTAGGTTTTTGCTAGTGAAAGCTTGGATGTATTGGTTTGTTTGTTCAATAAGATTCGTATGTGTCATTGTAGCCATGTTTTGCTCCTTTACTATGTTGAAAGTTTGTTTGTCTACAGCAATTCCCGCTGCTCTTCGTATTCTCTTCGCGATCTTTGCGTTTATATTCATCGCCCGTTTAGCTGTAAATACTTGTTCGCTTTTTAGCGGGAATTGCTGTCTAAACTTTGTGCCTCTTCACACCTTTGCTAATGTTTGCATGGTGCCTTTGTTAAGCCAGTTGTAGGGCTTTTCGTTTTGTAGGATGCGCAGGGCGTTGTGGGATGCTTTGTGGCGCATTTCATAATAAGCTTGTGAGGAAAAATAGGCGCTGTGGGGGTTGATAATCAGTCGGCCATTGAGCCAAGGCTCTCTGTTACGCCATGCTGTGATGAGAGGATGGTTGTGTGGAGGGGGTTCGTCGGGGAAGACGTCAAAGGCGCAGGAAGATAGCTGGCTGGATCGGAGTGCGTGATATAGGTCGTTAAGGTTGTTGAGGATACATCCTCGCGCAGTATTGACTAGGGATGCCCCTGGTTTCATTGCCGTAATAAAACGCTGGTCGATCATCCCTCTGGTTTCCTGTGTGAGTGGTGTATGTACAGAGACGATGTCCGATTGCCCTAAAAGCTCTTCTAGACAATCGATACGTTCTATTCCAACCATCTTCTCATAGCCGCGTGGTTGGTAGGGGTCGTACATTGCAACCTGAAAGTTTAATGCTTTGGCTCGCATGGCGACGCTGCCTCCAATGCGTCCACAGCCGATAATTCCGATCTTGATATCGCTATTTCTTTTGATGTGGGAAAGGGTGTTTTCTTGCCAGCTGCCGTCTGTGTAGTTTCTACATAGGAAGTCGTAGCAGGTGACTCCTCGTGCGATATTTAAAATCATGGCTGTCGCAGTATCTGCAACCTCTTCTGTGCCATAGTCGGGGGTGTTGCATGCGTAGATGCCGCGTTCTGATGCTGCGGTAAGGTCGAGGTTGTCATGCCCGACACCATAGCGGACAATGCCTTGTAAGAGAGGTAGGTGGTCCATGAAGGCGTCGTCGATCTTCTCGTGCCATACGAGTAATACTTTGATATCAGAGTGCAGAGTGTCGCTGAGGAGGTCTCCTAGCACCTTTTTTTCGATATCAGGATGGTCAATGTAGTCAGTGATGTAGACAGAGCTCATGGCATGCCTTTTGAAACTCGTTGTGAACGTTGGTGTATACAGAACGTAACATCTCGCAATCAACGAGATAGGCGAGATATTTGATCCCCATCTTCAAAAAGAGATTCATCGACTCTGAAGAAGTAGCGATCGTTCCTGTGTATTTTCCGGCGGCGTTGATCTTTTCCGTTACTTCTCGGAGCCGATCGAGGAGATCGGGATGGTTGACCTGTCCTGGGATACCGAGTGCTTTGGAAAGGTCGTAGAGGCCGATGAAAAGGATGTCAATGCCCTCTAATGATAAAATCTTGTCGATGTTGTCGATTGCTTCTTTGCCTTCGATATTGAGAACAACAAGAGTATTCTCGTTAGCCGATTGAGTCAGTGTCGTTGCTGTCGATAGCGAGTAGTTCCCTGCGCGTGTAAAGGGAGAAAAGCCTCTTGTTCCAATAGGCGGATATTTGGCAGCCTCTACTACGGTTTTAGCCTCTTCGTGTGTGGTGACATTAGGAACTTGGACTCCGTGGGCGCCAATGTCTAGGGCTCTTAAAATCTCCTCGTTGCGAATACCTTCTACACGTAGGATTGGAGTGACGTTGCGTGACTCGCATGCCATGATCATCTGCTGGGCAACTTCATAGCCTACCGGGCCGTGCTCCCTGTCGATGATGATAAAGTCGAGGTTGCTGCTGGCAATGATGTCAGCAGTAACAGCAGAAGGGATGATCGACCATGTCCCTAGTACAGGCTCTCCAGACTGGAGTTTTTGTTGGAGTAGATTTTTGTTTAGCATGCCTATACCCGTTTAGTTCTTTGCCCGATTATTTCGACCAGCCTTCTTTTTTGTTCTCTCTGCTGTCTCTTATCCTTGAGGAGGGGTGTCTGAGTAATTGCATAAGAACAATTGTATGATTAACAGGGTTTTTTCTAAAGAAGTTACAGCTATGGGAAAGTGAGTTGACCTCGAGAGCGGTGGCGTGCTACATTTTGCCCTACCTTTTTTGGAGGAATGATTATGAAGACTGTGCGTTTTGCAATCGTAGGATGTGGGCGTATTGCGCAGCGGCATGCTCACCATATTATAGAGCATTCTTTTGCTTCTTTAGATGCTACTTTCGATATAAAAGAAGAAGCTGCAAAACAGCTTGCTGCAGGATCTTCGGCAAAGCCTTTTTCCTCTTTTAGCGACCTGCTAAAAGACCCTTCTATCGATATTGTCAACATCTGTACCCCCAATGGAACACATCATGAACTTGCAACGCAATCTTTAAAGGCTGGTAAGCATGTTTTGATTGAAAAACCTATGGCAATCACAAAAGAAGAGTGTGAGGATATTATCTCTACCGCTTTTAGTTGTGATAAAAAAGTCTTTGTTGTGAAGCAAAATCGTTACAATCCTCCTGTACAAGCCTTGAAAGAATTGGTCGACGAAGGACGCCTAGGTAGGCTCTATTTTGTCTCTGTAAATTGCTTCTGGAACCGCAATGATCAATATTACCTTTCCTCAGATTGGAAGGGGACGCGTCTTTTAGACGGAGGTACTCTATACACTCAATTTAGCCATTTTGTTGATGTCCTCTATTACCTCTTTGGAGATATCGTTTCTCCTAAAGGAGTGATCAAAAATGTGAGTCATGCGGATTTGATTGAATTTGAAGATACAGGTTCGTTTGTCTTTCATTTTAAAAATGGTGCTCTTGGAAACTTCAACTATACAACGTCATCGTACAAGCAGAATATGGAAGGATCTCTCACAGTCTTCGCTGAAAAGGGAACAATAAAAATTGGCGGAAAGTATTTAAATACGATTGACTACCAGCTGCTTGAAGATTTTGTGATAGAAGACCTCCCTCAGTCAAATCCCTCTAATGATTATGGGTATTATGAAGGGTCGATGTCAAACCATGATCGCGTCATTGATAATGCTGTTAGAGCGTTGAATGGCTCAGAGAAAATTATGACCAATGCATTCGATGGTATGAAGGTAGTAGAGATTATAGAGAAGATGTATGAAGCAGCAGGTTATTCTCCTCGTAGATCGATAGGGACGGGATCGCAGCAGCAAGAAGCGGTTGTTCAGTGAGCTGTTCCTTCTCTCGGATAGGGGTAAAAGACGTTTGCTTTGGCGAGCGGGTAAAGGTCGTTGAGCCAGTTAATATCTACGGTTGTACTATTGGTGATGATGTCCTTATTGGCCCTTTTGTTGAAATTCAGAAAGGCGTTCAGATTGGCGCTCGTACCCGAATACAATCACATTCTTTTATCTGCGAGTTGACAACGATCGGTGTAGACTGTTTTATCGCTCATGGCGTCATGTTTATCAATGATCTATTTTCCCAGGGAGGGCCTGCACGAGGTGATAAAGAGTTGTGGAAACAAACGCTTATTGAAGATTCTGTGTCGATTGGTACAAATGCAACGATTCTTCCTGTTAAAATTGTTTCCGGAGTGGTGATTGGAGCGGGGAGTGTTGTCACTAAAGATATTTTAGAGCCTGGTGTCTATGCGGGTAATCCTGCAAAGAAAATACGTAATTTATAAAAGATCGAGCATGAAGATTCCTTTGGTGGATTTGAAAGAGCAGTATTTGCAACTCAAAGAGGAAATACATCAAGCAATTGATGAAGTGTTTAAAAGCTGTCAATTTATTAAGGGGCCGAAGGTCCGTACATTCGAAGAGGAGTTTGCCTCTCTTCAGCAGGTAGACTATTGCATCAGTGTGGCTAACGGAACTGATGCGATTAGCTTAACTCTCAAGGCTTTAGGTGTTGGTTGTGGCGATGAAGTGATCGTGTCAGCCAATACGTGGATCTCTTCTGCTGAGGCGGTTAATCAAGTGGGTGGAAAGCCTGTCTTTGTAGATATTGAAGCAGATTATTACAATATGGATGTGGATGATGTTGCCCGTAAGATCACTCCACAGACCAAAGCGATCCTTGCTGTCCATCTGTATGGACAGCCTGCTAATATTGAACAACTCCGTTCCCTGTGTGATGAACAT
This sequence comes from Simkania negevensis, assembly GCA_017116025.1. Taxonomy (GTDB): domain Bacteria; phylum Chlamydiota; class Chlamydiia; order Chlamydiales; family JAFITR01; genus JAFITR01. The sequence goes on along the minus strand of JAFITR010000027.1, from coordinate 2,671 downwards.
AGCCTTTTCCTTCTTGAAGATTGTGCGCAAGCTCATCTGGCAGAATTTAAAGGAAAGAAGTTGGGGATATTTGGCCATGCTGCAACATATAGCTTTTTCCCTTCAAAGAATATCGGTGCTTATGGTGATGCAGGAGCTGTGACAACGAACGATCTTGGACTTGCAGAGAAGGTTCGGCGTTTGGCAAATCACGGTGCTTTAAACAAGCACGATCACTTATTCCCTGGTACAAACAGCAGAATGGATGCGCTACAAGCGGCTCTCCTCGGTGTTAAACTGAAGTATGCAGAAGGCTGGAAAAGCCAACGTCGCTATTTAGCAGGTATATATAATGAGCTTTTGGCAGGTTGTGATTATATTGTTACTCCTGCTGTCCGTCCTGGCGGAACACATGTATACCACCTTTATGCAGTGCGTGTTAAAAAGCGTGCCGCTTTGCAGCAATACCTTACAACAAAAGGTGTTGGTACAGGGATACACTACCCGCGTCCTCTTCCCTTTGTCGAAGCGTATGCTTCTTATGGCCATACTCGTGATGATTTTCCAATTGCTTCGCAGTATCAGCACGAAATTCTTTCTTTGCCGATTTATCCTGAATTGAAAAAAGAGGCTGTAGAGTATGTCTGTGAGGCGATACATTCGTTTTTTGCTGCAACACCTGCATTAGTTCATTAGAGAAACATGCGCATACTGATCGTCTCCGCTTTTTTCCCTCCTATCAACTCTGTCGCTTCTTTGCGCCCTCACTCTTGGGCAAAATATTGGAGTCAGCAAGGACATAATGTGACTGTTGTTACTCAGCGTAAAAAGCAGGAGCAGGCTCATGCTTTAAAATATGAAGATGGTGATTACCTTGTTCTTGCTGTAGAAGAGACAAAGTGGATAAGAAGCCTCAAAAGACTATACCAGAGGGGGTCTTCGAGAGAAAATTTCTCACAAGGGCAACAAGGAGCTGTAAGAAAACGAGGGTTCAGAAAGTTTCTTGCAGGATGTTTTAATGCTTTACGTGAAAAGAGAGGGGTTTTTAATTCGATCCGAATGCCTGATTTCTCTGATTTGTGGGTATCTCCTGCTGTTGAAGCTGTTATGGATAGAGGTGAAGAGTGGGATGTTGTGGTCAGTAGTTTTGGCCCATATTCTTCACATAAAATCGCTCTCTATTTGAAGCGAAAAGGAATTGCTAAACATTGGATAGCAGATTTTAGAGATCTTTGGACCGATCATCACTTTTTTAAGGGTTTGTTCCCATTTACTCTTTTTGAAAAGATGTTGGAAAGAAGAGTAGTGACTTGTGCCGATGTTGTAACGGTAGTTAGCAAGGGAATGCAAGAGGTGCTGGGCAAGAAATATCCTGGCAAGAGAGTGCACCTTGTTGAAAATGGTTACGATCCTGATGACTTACAGACGATCTCTTCAGAGCCATTTTTCCCGTCAGACGGAAAGAGGCGCTTGGTCTACACGGGAATGATTTATAAAGGCAAAAGAGATCCTTCTCCTTTGTTTCAAGCCATTGCAGAGTTAGCGAAAGATCCTCGACACGCCTCTTTGTTGCAAAAGCTGGAAGTTCTGTTTGCAGGGCCTCTTATGGCCAACTTGGATGAACTAATTGAGCAGCATCAAGTATCGAACTGGGTAAAGAACCTAGGAGTACTTGCTCGTGAAGACGCTTTGAGATTGCAGCGAGATGCTGATACCCTTCTATTTCTCGAGTGGGGAGATCCATCGGCTAAATACATGCTTACCGGTAAACTCTTCGAATACCTTAGCTCCGCTACTCCTATCCTCTCCCTAGGTGCTTTGCTTGATAGCGAGCCCTCTTATTTGATCGGCAAGGCCAATGCAGGAGTATCTCTACCCAACGAGCCGAAAAAGATCAAAGAATATCTGGTCGGTTTCCTTTCTCGTTCCTCCGTCGATAAGGTTTCTTGTTGTCAGGAGATCCTGGATAAGTACAGTAGAAAGAACCTCGCTTTTACGCTGCTTGGCTGTATAGAGAACAACAATTCCCGTGAAAAGTAATTTAATTGGTAACGATTCAGCTCCCTGTTGCAGGCCTTAGTACGTTTTAGGTTGTGAATAAAAGCATCAATGTCTAATTTTGCGGTTTATTTTTTTTTTATCCGGAGTGATTATGAAAAAACTTCTCTATAAGGTGTTCGCGTTGAACAATTTATTTGGGAGAGGCAAGAAGCGATATGTTGCAATGCAAAAAATTCAATATCAGCAGCGAGCTGCGAAATCAAACTACGGAGCCTTACAGAAAGAGGATTGCGTTGTAGGATCATATGATGCTCACAATCAATGGGAAGATTATGACACTTTTTTGATGAAATATGTGGATGAAAGTTTTAAGAAGAAAGTGGCCTTAGACTTTGCTTGTGGCCCCGGCAGAAACATTGTCAAGTTCCGTTCCTGTTTTGCAAGAATCGATGGAGCAGATATCTCGCAGACAAATCTTGAGAATGCTAAAGAAAATCTTCGATTTCATGACGTCACTATCCCTCGTCTCTTTGTCACCTCCGGAGTCGATTGCGGGGATGTCGAGGATGAAACATACCATTTCATTTTTTCTGCGATCGCTTTGCAGCATATTTGTGTGCATACAATCCGCTATGAGATCCTTACGGCAATATATAGAGCGTTGAAAAAGGGGGGAAGAATCTCGATACAG
>JAFITR010000026.1 GCA_017116025.1 Simkania negevensis | reverse complement strand
CCTTCAGCTCGCTAGTTCTGGTTGAATTTGCAAAATGGCTACGATTTATGGGAAGCAGAGAAAGCAAAGAGCGCATCTTCTGTGCGGCCTATCGTCAACATACCCATGGCTGCTAAAGGCCACTAGAAAGAGGAGAGCAGGGGCAGCCAAGGCTGCCTCCCTTTTTGTTCCTGCTCCCTATCTCTGATTGCTGTCTTGGTAGAGCGCTTGTCGTCCGAGCTCGTGTTCGATCATGAGGAGGCGGTTGTACTTGCTTGTTCTGTCGGAGCGCGAGAGCGAGCCTGTTTTGATCTGTCCTGTGTTGGCAGCGACGGCGATATCGCTGATGATGGGGTCTTCGGTCTCTCCTGAGCGGTGGGATATCACTGTTGTGTATTTGTTTCTGTGTGCGAGTTGGATTGCTTCGAGGGTTTCTGTCAGCGTGCCGATCTGGTTGACTTTGATCAGGATGGAGTTTGCCACGCTCATGTCGATGCCTTTTTGCAGGTATTTCGTATTGGTAACGAAGAGATCGTCGCCGACAATCTGCACCTTGCTGCCGAGTTTCTCTGTTAGTAGCTTCCATCCCTCCCAGTCGTTTTCGTCGAGTCCATCCTCGATCGAGTCGATGGGGTATTTGTTACACAGCATTGCAAATTCTTCTACCTGTTCTTCGGAAGATTTTTTTGCATAGTCCATATTCAGCCGTTTCTTTTTCTTCTCGATGTAGAGTTTTGAACTCTTGTCAAAGAACTCTGATGCGGCACAGTCGAGAGCGATCGTTACCTCTTCACCAGGGCGGTATCCTGCTTTTTCTATCGCTTGCAGAATGCATTCGATTGCTTCTTCGTTAGAGGAGAGGTTAGGAGCAAATCCTCCTTCGTCACCTACAGAGGTTGAGTGACCCTTTTCTTTGAGCAGCTTCTTCAGCGTTTGGAAGATCTCTGACCCCCATCGGAGTGCTTCTCTAAAGGTCGCAGCCTTTTTTGGGCGAATCATGAACTCCTGAAACTCTAGCGAGTTGTCGGCATGAGCCCCTCCGTTGACGATGTTCATCATTGGGCAGGGGAGTGTATGTGCATGGCAGCCGCCGATATAGCGGTATAGGGGAATATTGAGGCTGGCAGCAGCGCAGCGTGCAACAGCGAGTGATACTCCCAAGATGGCATTGGCGCCAAACTGCGACTTTGTGGGCGTGCCGTCTGCTTCGATGAGCATCTGGTCGATCAATGTCTGTTCCAAGACATCTTGTCCGATCACAAGGCGTGAAATGGGGCCGTGGATGTTGTCGATTGCCTTGAGGACGCCCTTGCCGCCGTAGCGTTTAGGATCGCCATCGCGCAGCTCAAGCGCTTCGTGTTCCCCTGTTGACGCTCCAGAAGGCACTGAAGCTTCGCCTGCTACGCCATTATCTGCTTTGACGACAACCCTTACAGTAGGCATTCCTCTGGAATCCAAGATCTCATACGCATAGATCGACTCTATCTTTGGCACGACAGCCTCCTTTTGTTGTTGAATTAAAGGGCACTATCTCAATAAAATAATTGCTCGTCAAACAAAAACAGTGAACTAGAGAATGCCACAGCCTTGGGATGAAGAAGAGCCTTTTGAGGATCGCAAGGATAGCAAGAAGCAGCGCAAGATTGCATCGAAGACGGATCGTTCGCAATACAAGAAGACGGATGAGAAGAAGAGGTTGCAGCGCGCTGAGCGGCCGATATTGAAAGAAGGGGCCAAGCAGGGGAGGGTGATCTCCATCTTTTCTCAAGGGATGGTGGTCGCAAGTGAAGGAGCAGAGTTACTTTGCGTCTTACGGGGAGTACTCAAAAAAGAGGTTCGGCGCATTAAGAACATTGTTACTGTCGGTGATATCGTCTCTTTTCTTCCTACGACGGAAGGGGAAGGGGTTATTGTCAGCGTTAATGAGCGCTATTCTGTGTTAGCGCGTGCAGCACACGGCCAGCGTCGTAATCAGCAGCTCATTGCAGCGAACATTGACCAAGTTCTCATCACCACCTCTGTCGTTTCGCCTCCACTGAAACCATCTCTTGTCGACAGGTACATCATCGCTGCTTATAAAGGCAGCATCACCCCCGTCATTGTCGTCAACAAGATTGATTTACTGAAAAGCTCTACACAGCAGGAAGAGCAGGAGCTTTTTAACGCCTTTGTCGACTCTTATTCGCAGCTTGAATTGGCTGTTTTCCCTGTCAGTGCAGAGACAGGCGAGGGACTCGACGCTCTTCGACAATCCATGCATGACAAAGCATCGGCTTTTGCTGGACAGTCGGGTGTTGGGAAGTCCTCTCTCATCAACCAGCTGTTGGATACAAACCTTGCTATAGGCGATGTCATCGCCAAAACGAACAAAGGAGTCCATACTACAACAACAGCACAGCTTCTTCCGATTGAAGAAGGCGGATGGTGTATTGATACCCCTGGCATTAAAAGCTTTGGCGTCTGGTCCGTTGATCTCAACGATCTTCGAAGCTACTTCCTCGATATCCAGCAGGCGGGTAAAGACTGCAAATTCCCCGACTGTACACACACGCACGAACCTGACTGTCACGTTAAACAAGCTGTTGAAAACCAAACTCTCTCGCTACTCCGCTACCGCTCCTACCTTAAACTTTTTAAAGAAATAAGTGGTTGTGGGGGGCGAGAAGAAAACAAGATAGACAAGATGGGCCAAGATTCACAAGTAGATGGGCGATGAATATAAACGCGAAGATCGCGAAGAGGCGCGAAGAGAATACGAAGGGTAGCGGAAATTGCTCTATCTTCCCTTTTCTCCGTTCCACATAAGTGGCTGTTCGTGGTATTCTTGCTCCTTGTAAGTGATGAATAGAGGGCGTATTGTCGTGCCTCATGATGATCCTTCGCGCCTCTTCGCGATCTTCGCGTTTATATTCATCGCCCATTTACTTGTGAATGATGAATAGAGGGCGTATTGCCGTGCTTTCGCAACAGTTTCGACGTAAGTTTTTAGACTACTTCCGTGACAAAGAACATGCATGGGTGGCTTCTTCTCCTGTCGTGCCCCATGATGATCCTTCGCTTCTTTTTATCAATGCGGGGATGAATCAGTTTAAAGATGTTTTTTTGGGGCAGACATCGCGCGACTACACAAGGGCCGTTTCTTCGCAGAAGTGTATCCGTGTAGGGGGCAAGCACAACGATCTTGAAAATGTTGGCCATACCTCGCGCCACCTTACCTTCTTCGAGATGCTTGGGAACTTCTCCTTCGGTGACTACTTCAAAAAAGAGGCGATACGCTTTGCTTGGGAGGTCTCGACAGAGATCTTTGACTTCCCTGTAGAACAGCTGTGGGTTACCGTGTTTACCGACGACGATGAGGCAGAAGAGCTGTGGAAAGAGTATCTCCCTGCCTCTAGAATATGTTGCATGGGGGAAAAGGATAACTTCTGGTCTATGGGGGAGATCGGCCCTTGTGGCCCCTGTTCAGAGCTTCATTTCGACCGTGGCGAGGCATACGGCAGTGCGCGTACTCCTGCCGAAGATCCTGATGGCGAGCGGTTTATCGAATTTTGGAATCTCGTCTTTATGCAGTACAACAAAGACGCTGCTGGCCAGATGCAGCCTTTGCCAAAACCTTCGATCGACACAGGAGCAGGCTTGGAGCGCGTTGTTGCACTGAAGATGGGGGTAGAGTCTCTTTTTGAAACAGACATCTTGCGCACGATCATCGCTTCTGTAGAAAACGTGTCGGGGAAAAAATATGCTGCGTCCAACAGTGCACAAGCCCCTTCTTTTCATGTCATTGCCGACCATCTGAGGACGCTATCTTTTGCCATCGCCGACGGTGTACAGCCGAGCAATGTCGACCGCGGCTATGTCTTGCGCAAAGTGCTACGTCGTGCCGTGCGCTATGGACGTAGCTTGGGACTCAACAAACCTTTCCTTGCTAACGTTTTCCCTGCTCTAATCGATGCTATGGGAGAAGATTTCCCTGAGCTACACGCCTCTCAAGACCGTATTACAGAGATCCTTACGCTAGAAGAAGAGGCGTTTTTGCGTACCTTAAAGCGTGGCGGTTCACTCCTCAACGATATCCTCGAAGAGGCAAAAAAATCTTCCCGATCTATCGGTGGAGGCGATGCTTTCCGCCTTAAAGACACCTATGGCTTTCCTATTGAAGAGATTCTGCTTATCGCAAAAGATGCCGACCTTACTGTTGAGTTGGAGAAGTTTGAGTCTTTAGAGTCCGAGGCAAGAGAGAAGTCGCGTGCTGCTCACAAGAGCGTTCGTCAAGAGGCATCCCAAAGTTTGTTTAAAGAGTATGAGAAAAAACACGGTTCATCGATTTTTCTGGGCTATGACGATCTTTCTGCTGAAGGGAGAGTAATGGCTCTTGTCGTTGATGGTGAATTCGTCGACGTGATAGCGGAAGGTAGAGAGGCGATGGTGCTCCTTGATAAGACCGCCTTCTATGCCGAACAAGGGGGGCAAGTAGGCGATACGGGAGCGTTAAAAAACGAACGAGGCTTACTATTTGAAGTCGAAGATACTCGAAGCCCTTACAGCGGTGTTATCGCACACATCGGTAGGCTCAAAAGCGGTAAACTCGCTGCCGGCGATACCGTCTTGGGAAAAATTGACCAACGGCGAAGGCAGCTCATCGCCAATAACCACACAGCAACGCATATTCTCCACTGGGCCCTCCAGCGCGTGCTCGGAGCCCACATCAAGCAGGCAGGCTCTGTCGTAGACCCCGACAGGCTGCGTTTTGATTTTGCACACCATAAAGCCGTTACAGAAGAGGAGCTGCACGAAATTGAAGACCTTGTCAACGACAAAGTTCGTTCCAATGACGCTGTGCAGACCTACGAGATGAGATACGAAGAAGCGCAGAAGGATACGGGGATCAAACAGTTTTTCGGCGACAAGTATGGCAACCGTGTTCGTGTTGTCGATATTGATTACTCTAAAGAATTGTGCGGAGGTACCCACACCGACGAGTCAGGGAAAATAGGCCTCTTCCGCATTGCTAAAGAGGGGAGTATCGCTGCTGGAGTGCGAAGGATCGAAGCTGTGACAGGCAGAGAGGCGGAAAAGTTTGTGAGGGAGCAAGAAAGTCTGCTCTATCGCTCTGCTTCAGTCATTGCTGCTCAGCCCTCTGCCTTAGTCGAAAAATTGCAACAACTTGTTGAAGAGAATAAACAACTCAAGCAGCAGGTCAAAAGAGACAAAAAGCAGGGGCAACAGCAGCTTGTCGAAGAGCTCCTTGGTGATCTAGAGACCGTCAACGGTATCCCCTTCATCTCTTGTGAAGTGGCGCTCGATGCTGCCGACCTGCGTACCTTCACCGATATGCTAATGGACAAGATGTGCTCAGGCGTCGTCTGCCTCGGTGTTCGTAGCAATGGTAAGTGTCAGTTGATCAGTAAAGTAAGTCCAGATATGGTTAAGAAAGGTATTAAAGCGAATGACATTATTAAAGGAATTGCCCCTGCTGTCGGAGGAAGAGGAGGAGGTAAAGCCGACATGGCCCAAGCAGGGGGAAAAGACTCATCAAAACTCACAGAAGCATTACGACAGACGCGTGTACTCCTCGAAAGAAGCATACAGTAAGGTACTAACAAGCAGTCGTCTCCAGATGTTCAAGGAGACTGTTGCACAAGGCGACGATCTCCTTGTCGAAGAGCTATGGGATGCTCCTAAAGCGGTCCTGTGTGCTATGGCGCAGGAGGCGACGGGGAAGCATATCCTTATCCTCAGCGGAGGGACTAGAGAGTGCCGCCTCTTCGACGACTTCACCTTCTTCTCTAAAGAAAACACCGTCGAATTTCCCGCGTGGGAGACGCTTCCTTGTGAAGAGATTCCCCCCAGCCCAGACATCGTTGGTGAGCGACATCGCTTCCTTCACGATATTGTGCAGAATAGTGAACCGAAAATTGTCCTCGCTACTCTGCAATCTTGCCTACAGAAGGTCGTCCCTCCACATACCATGAGACGCCTTCAATTTTCTCTCTCTGTCGGAGAAAACATGCCTTTGGAGCTCGTCATCGGACAGCTTGCAGAAAGTGGGTACCAGCGAGTCCCTGTTGCTGCTGACAAGGGCGAGTATGCTGTACGTGGCGGTATCGTCGACGTCTTCCCCGTCTCTACGCCAGACCCCTACAGGATAGAGTTTTTTGACGAAGATGTGGAATCGATACGCATCTATGACCCTGTCAGCCAAAAGTCTGTACGCAAAGAGGGGCATGTCGACATTCCTCCTGCCGACGAGTTTAAACTTGTCAACGAAAGTGGTGAGCTTGTCACCCTGCTCGACTACCTCGGTAACGAGACGCTCATCGTCTTCGATGACCTCCTTGCTCTCGAAGATCGGTGGGTGTCGATTAAAGGTACATTGACAAAAGCCTCTAAACACTTCCTCTCTTTTGAAGAGTTCCTCGATGCAGCGGGTGGATATCAAAAACTCTACCTTCCCACTACCCCCATTGAGGAACTGTCCGATGCCGTACAGATTGAGCAAGGGGTTGGTGCCTACTATTCGCGACGTGTTGCTTTGCAAAAGATAGAGTTTGAAATCTTTGGCAAAAAGCTTGCTGCCAAACGCTGGAATCATCCGTTTATCCCCGTTGCTGACGCCTTCCCCGATGCTTCTGGACAAGGTGATCTTCTACAAGGTATCGGCAAAGCTGTACGCTCGTCACGCAAATGTGACATTGTCATTATTGCCAATACACCATCGGAAGAAAAACACTTCAAAGAGCGCCTTGAAGAGGCGGATATTGTCCTGCCCGATACCACAGAATACGTTCGAGGGTACCTATCCAGTGGATTCTACCTCATGGATACAGATTTCGTGCTCCTTCCCATGACAGAGATGACCCACCACTATAAGGTGCGTCGTCAGAAGATGCGCAGCGCATACCACTTCACCCCTTCAGAAGCGTTCGATATCACCCCAGGAGAATACGTTGTACACTATGCCAACGGCATAGGGAAGTTCCTCGGTGTTGAACGCCTGCCAGACCACAATGGTATCGAGTCTGAGTTCCTCAAAATCGAATATGCTAACGCAGGCAAGCTGTACGTTCCGCTAACACAGTCTAACCTCATCAGCAAGTACGTAGGCGCCAAAGAAGATGTGCCAGCACTCCATACTATCGGCAGTACACGTTGGCAGAATACGCGCAAGAGGACGGAACGCGCTATCATGGGGTATGCAACACAGCTTTTGGAAATGCATGCCCAGCGCGAGCTGCAAGGAGGTTGCGAATACCCCTCAGACTCTGTGGAGTATAAGCAATACGAGAGGGAGTTCCCTTATATCGAGTCGGAGGACCAGCTTGCTGCTATCAATCTTGTCAATAAAGATATGTGCTCGCAAAAGGCTATGGACAGGCTCGTCTGCGGTGATGTAGGGTATGGTAAAACGGAAGTTGCTATGCGCGCAGCGTGCAAAGCAGTCATCGACGGGAACAAACAGGTCGCTGTCCTTGTCCCCACGACCGTACTGGCTTTACAACACTACGAAACCTTTTCAGAGCGGATGGAAAACTATCCTGTTACCATTAGGCAGCTCTCGCGTTTTGTCAGCGCAAAAGAAACCAAAGAGACCCTTAGGGGCATAGAAGAGGGCAGCGTTGATATCGTCATCGGTACACATCGTATCGTTAGTAAAGATGTTAAGTTTAAAAATCTTGGGCTTGTTGTCATCGATGAAGAGCAACGCTTTGGCGTTAGAGCCAAAGAGCATCTGAAAGCAATACGGGCGGGTGTCGACTGCCTCACTCTTTCCGCTACACCCATCCCACGTACACTACACATGTCCCTCGTTGGTGTCAGAGATCTTTCGATCATCAATACACCACCGCAGGACCGCCTGCCTATTAAAACCATCATCGCCGAAAACGACGATGAGCTGATCAAAAACGCCCTGCTGCGTGAACTTGCGCGCGATGGCCAATCTTTTATCATCCACAACCGTGTAGAGACCATTTTCGACTTTGCAACAAAGATCAAAGAACTTCTCCCCCACGCCAAAATCGTTGTAGGACATGGTCAGATGAGCGCAGAAGAGATCGATGCCATCTTCCATGCATTCAAAAACGGTCAGGCCGATATCCTCATCGCTACCACGATCGTCGAAAATGGCATCGACATCCCTAATGCCAACACAATTCTCATTGATAGGGCTGATCGCTTCGGCTTATCAGATCTCTATCAACTGCGAGGAAGAGTAGGCAGATGGAACCGCAGAGCCTATGCCTACTTCCTCACTCCAAAAGGTATGGTGTTAAGTGAGCTGAGCAGAAAAAGACTCTCCGCTCTCGTTGAAGCCGGAGGGTATGGTGGAGGGATGAAGGTTGCCATGCGCGACCTAGAGATCCGTGGAGCGGGCGATATCCTCGGTATAGAACAGTCGGGACACGTCTCTTCTGTCGGATTCCACCTCTATTGCAAAATGCTCAAACGCACGATCAAAGCACTCACAGGTAAGCTGCCCAACGTTGCTTACGACACGAGGGTTGAATTCCCTATCGATGCACGCTTGCCAGAAGAGTACGTTAACGAAACACAGCTGCGTATGGAAATATACCAAAGGCTTGGTGAAGCACTATCTTTTGATGAAGCGGATGCTGTCTTTGACGAAATCAAAGACCGCTTCGGACCCCTCCCCACACCAGCAATATGGCTCTACCACTTCACACGAATACGTATCTTTGCTCAAAGACACTTTTTCTTAAAACTTAAAATGGAACGTGTATCACTCACCGCAGAACGTACCGTCGGTGAACAAACAATCGTTAAACAGTTCCTCCTACCTAAACCCAAAAACCCACAACACTTTGAACAAACCGTCATCACCTCTCTACAACAAGAGTTTAACCTCATTGATTGAACAGCAGTGCGCGACAGGGCGACAATAAAATGTTTGTAAAATCAAGAGATGCGATTATTACACTTTCTGTCGCTCTCATGTTCTCGTTGATCGCGATCAACAACATGACTGACTACAATACAAATTTTGCGCTGATGAAAACCGTTGTCGGTATGGAAACAATCACAGCGACCAATGTAAAGTGGAGAGCCATCACAAACCCGATAGGTCAACACGCTGCCTACATTAGCATCATTTTGTGGGAGAGCGTTACAGCAATACTCGGCTGGATAGGAGCTATTGGGATGCTAAAAGCGGGGAGGAGCACACCTGCTTATGCCACAGGGAAAAAGGCTGCTTTGATTGGATTAGCCATGGGTTTTGCATTATTCATGGGCGGCTTTGTTATCATTGCTGGTGAGTGGTTCTACTTATGGGCTTCTACGGTAAGCTCCATGCATTCAAAAGCATTACTCTTCTCCCTCATGCTAGCAAGTTTTATGTACTTCCTCTCTCGATCTGAATAATTCATCGGGGTTAGGCCTGACCCCAATATTTGTGTAGAACAATTAAGATGATGTTGGAAATAGAGTTGGTATGATCTAATCACATAGCTTACAAAGATGCTAAGCACATGATGAACAGAAAAAGAAGGTTAATTTTTAAAATAAAAGTGTAAGCTATCTGCTTAGCGAGTTTGTAAGCCTTGTGTTTAGCGAGTGTTTTATCGTACAAATTAAAGCCCGGAGGGCGCTCGATCAAAGCCTCGGGTGACGAGCGCAGCGAGGAACCCGTGGTAATCGATAGAGAAAATGGAGCCCGGAGGGCGATTGAACACCTAAGCTGCCATGAAAATTTTCATCAGGTTTGTATGGGACATAGTTGTGTTGAAAACTACATACATTTAATATTTGCGACAAGACTCCGCGAAGACCTCATTTTATCCTCTATGGAGTCTCGACTGCATTCCTATTTGTGTGGGATTGCACGCAAGAGGAATTCTTCCGTAATCATCATTAATGGTACTGCAAATCATCTTCATCTTTTACTGCGTCTTCATCCGACAATTGCTTTGTCTACTTTGGTCAAAGAGCTTAAATCATACAGTACAGGTTGGATGAAAAAACAGGATCAAGCCCAATTTTCTTGGCAAGTAGGTTATGGAGGGTTTTCTGTTTCACATTCCATGCTAGAAAAAGTCAGTAAATACATCGAATGCCAAAAAGAGCACCATCAAAAGTGCAGCTTTAATGAAGAAATTGAAAGCCTTATTTCACGTTGGCATTTACGATGGTCATTCCTGCGTGATGATAATGTGGCATAGGTTTTCAATCGCCCTCCGGGCTCCATCTTCTCTATCGATTACCACGGGTTCCTCGCTGCGCTCGTCACCCGAGGCTTTGATCGAGCGCCCTCCGGGCTTTAAGGTTGTACGATAAAGCACTTGCTAAGCAACAAGGCTTACACTTTTAGTTGCACCCGACCTTCAGCGCATATTAGGATTTTAATGAATATGTTGATATGATTCTTGACATGGACGGTCAAGAAAGAAGCAATATACTAGAAAAAGCTTTAGAGAAGATTCAATCCTCGTTACCACAGCTGGTGGGGGTTTATCTTTTTGGAAGTTTTGGAACAGAGTATCAGTCGGTAGAGAGCGATCTCGACTTGGCTATTCTTTCCAAAGAGAAGTTGGACGATCTTCTCCTTTGGGATCTTGCACAACAGACTGCAGTGATGATTCAGCGCGATGTCGAAATTGTCGATCTTGCAAAAGCTTCTACTGTTTTCCGTTTTCAGGTTTTTATGGAAGGTGAGCGCATAGCTTGCCAGGACCATTTATACTGTGATCATTTTGAGAATGCTTCCTTGTCGATGTATCTTTGGCTCAATGAGGAAAGAAAGGGGATTATAGAGGATCGAATGCATGGATGATGTGATTTTGAACAAGGTTGCGATCGTTGAAAAATGTTTGCAGAGAATTCATGAAGAATACGATGGCCATGAGGATGAGCTAGAGCATAACTATACAAAGCAAGATGCGATTTTATTGAATCTACTTAGAGCTTGTGAGGCAGTGATTGATTTGGGTATGCGTCTAGTTCGCCTTGAAAAACTCGGTATTCCACAAAGCAGTCGTGATGTATTCGTTTTTTTAGAGCAAAGCAAGAAGATTTCTCCTGAAGTGAGCGAGGAGCTGCAGAAAATGGTTGGATTCCGAAATATAGCAGTGCATGACTATCAAAAAATGAATCTGACAATTGTTCATGGCGTTATCAAAAATAAACTCCGTTATTTTCAGGAATTCTGCCGTCAGATTATGCAAAGCCCCGAATAGGTCAAATGCCCAGGCTGTCGCAAATGGGCTGAGGTAGGAACGGCTTTAACGGTTGAAGATGTTGCCTTTTTGTCATCGCCTCTATGACGAGTGCCTGGTAGGCCGCTATTTGCTTTTCTTCGGACTTCTCTAGCGATTGCACAAATTTGCAGAGGAGCTTCCTGGTTTTTGCCAGTGGATATTTTTTTTCATCATCTTGCCGCAACAGTAGTGCGATGAATTTGTCGGCTGTTGTCCACATCGCTTCATATTCGTTATCTTTCAAAGCTTCTAGCCCGGCATATTTTTGCTTAGCTTCTTTGTAAACAGATACACTACTTGTTGGCAGCATCTTACAATACATTTGAGCGCAAATGCTTGCTGCGATTTCTGGTGCGCTCGTATTCACCGATGTGAGCTCCTCTCGAAATGCTGCTTCAAGAGCCTTGGAGAAAACCTGAAACTCTTGCTCGGTAAGAAAATCGCGCGGCGAACGTATCACATCAGTACAAGTAGCGGGGTTGATCTCTTTTTTGAATCGATCAAACGTTTTAGAATCCATCTGTTTTTTCATCGCATTCGTTGCTTTCTCTAAACTTTTACTGATGATCTTTTCGCTCTGTTCGTAAGTCAACTGGTCATTTTGAAAATACTTCCACAGTTCTTTTACTACAAATGCTCTCATGCTGTCATGGATCTGCTCATGGATAAATTGGGTTCGATCCGCCTGCTTGGCAAATGTGCTGTTAGCGAGTACCTTCCCGGCTTTCAAAGCGAGGCGTGTTCCTATGACGCTGTTTGTAAACAGCGCATCTAGCTGGCCATGAAGAGTATCGTTTGCTTGTGTAAGAGCTTCGCGTGCCGTATTAAAATTTTGATAGGATCTCGATCCCACATCTTTTTTTTGCAGTGCTGTTTTAAGGGCATCTTCATCGTATTGGGGCATGGCAGGGAGGTTCTCTGCAGCTTCTGCCAAACGTTCGGGAGTGCTATTTGTAACAGCTTGCATACGGGTTACGAAAGCCTCTAATTCGGGCTCAGTAAAAGTGCCACGTGGCGCTCCTATCTGTTCGAGTGTTAGGAGAAGTTTTGAAGCCAGGTTGTGGGGGGTGGGCAACTGTTTATCGCTTGTTGTTGCCTCAACGGGAGAAAGAGGAGGCGAGGACTGAGATGTTGGAGAAGCCTGCAGGGAATCTAACGATGATGAACTTTCGCTATTCCTTTCTCTATCCAATGGAGAAAGGCCGTCAGAAGAAGGGGTGAGCGGCAGTGATTCTGGGGAAGAGATTTCTGCTTGTTTGAGCCGAGCACCAATTGTTAACTTGCTCTCTGTTAAATGGTGTAAGTCTGCAGAAGAAGAGAGCTGCCCGAGTATCTCCAAAGAGACTTTGCCTGCTTTGAACGCTGACCCATGAGAACTTTGGATTATTTGAGCTAACGAACGGTCGATCTCTTTCAATTGCCCAGCATTCTTGCTGCTCAACTCTGGATCAATCGATTCTGAAATCGCTAAAACAAGACGGTCCCAGTCAATATTCCCCGCATCCTGCTGGTCAATTTTCTTTACCAAATAGTTGCAAAATTCAACACATTGGCCAGGGTTTTGCTTCAATTGGCTGGATATTTGGTCATAATTACCAGACTGACAAAGGGTTAGATAGTTTTCGTTTGTAAAGCTCACGACTTACTTCTCCTACGATAGTCCCTATGAGTGTATGGTATCAAATAAAAGTTTTTCGTACAATGGGCGTTAGAGGTTAACCAGTTTTACGAGGAGGTATTTGGCCAGTGAATAGGCGAGGTAGGGTGAGTGGTTTCTCCGATCGATACGCAGGTCGTTTCTTGCTGATAGTAGACGTAACTTGCGTGGCATCTTATACCGCTTCCTATTCCATCCGCGGCAGTGGTAGGCTTTTAACCAGGGAACAAACGCCACTTCCCATCCCGCCTTGCGTATCCTGCGCGACAGGTCGATATCGTCCTTGTACATGTAGAACGTAGTGTCAAACACTTCATTGCCATGTACCATCGATTGTTGTAACGCTTCTTTGCGACAAAACATCAATGCCCCACAGATGGCAGGGACAATTTCCGCTTCCGTATACCTCTCATCCTCGACACTCTTCCCTTGGTCGCGGTCGTACCACTTCCCATACCACTTGCGGAAGATCCCCGTTGTATCAGCTACGCCGGTCGGAGCATCTCTCTCCATATCGTATCCTTCTACCAACCCCGTGATCGTTCCTATCTGCCTATTTTTGTCGTTTTCCATGAAGGCTAGCGCCTCTTTGACAAAGCTCTCTGATAAAAATGCGTCGGGATTAACAAAGGCAATATAGTCGCTTTCATCGATGAGATGTGGAATAGCCACGTTGTTCGCTCGACAAAAACCGATGCCCTTGGCACCTTTAATCACCTTGAGATATGGCAGCGCCTCGTACTGGTCGAGGTAGCTTGTATCTTCAGAGCCGCTATCGACGATGATCACACGATCAAACTTGCGCTCCTGCCTATCTAACGCCTTCATACATCGTTCAATGTGCCTAGGACAGTTGTGCGTTACTACCACCGCAGAACAAAAAGTGTGGCTGCCTTTCAAAACATACGTCATTTCTTACTCATGGGTAAAAACAGCTTTTGTATGTAGAGAGTTTTTAACACGTCATCCCTATAATTGCCTTTATGCTACATCCCCATACGTTTTTTTAGAGGAGAAATAAAGCGTTGAATGGCCGTTGGTCCAGTTCACCAACATAGGTAACACTTTTCCCGCAAAAAAACAAAAAAAAGGCCATAATCACCTCTGATTAAGCAACTAACTTAGAAGGTGTTTATGGCCTG
>JAFITR010000025.1 GCA_017116025.1 Simkania negevensis | reverse complement strand
ATTTTTTTGCAAAACTGCCAAACTCGAGCAGGCCGCAGGCCTGTGAAGAGAATCGGTTGTAAGCTCTTTCGTTTGGCCGGGGCTATTTTCTCTTAAACAAGTTAGCAAACCAATGGCCTATGGCAGCAAAGAAGTCGCCAATAGCAGAAAAGAAGCGTGCAAAAGCACCCTGTTGGGGTCGAGAGGTGCCTTTGGGCGGTAGCGGTGCCGTTGTTGGTGATACGGGGTCTTTGGACGGTAATGTGGGGGCTGTGGACGATGTATTTGCCGCTGCTGCTGCCGCTGTTTCCGTTGTTTCTTCCGGTATTTTTGAACCTAAAGGCGATGCTGCTGTTGATGGGCCACTTGGACCCGGTATTGGAGATGCTGCTGCTGCTGCTGTTGGCGCAGAGGAGGACGCATTTGAAGGCGCTCGTGACGCTGCTTCTTGAAAGAAGGCCCTTGTCGCTGTCATGAGGTGGTCAGAAGCATCTCTCTCCTGCTTCAACCCTACATGTTGTAATCGATCAGCTCCTTTGCTAACGATCCAGTCTATATGGCGTTCTTTGTCATCACAAGTTCTGATTTCCGTGGCCTCGGTGTTGTTGTCATTCTGATACCCAGCCTGAAAGAAAACTCCGCGTTTGTCCTCAGGCAGCTCCTCCTGTGATCTTTCGTAAGTCTCTTCTTCTTGATCTTGGTTGAAATCTCCAGCAACTACCGTTAGATCAACAGGTGTTGCACCAGCAAGATGTTCCTGCAACTGAATTGCCTCTTCGCGTCCCAATGGTTTCTTGTCGCCTCCTGACAAGTGTGTTGTGGCAACACAGATTGTTTTATGTGTTGCTGTATGTGTGAGATTGAGGATGAGGCTGTGCTTTGAAGTCTCCTGCGTGGAAAGATCTAGTTCTTGGTGCTTCGGATAAGAAAACACTGTTCTTTTGTAGAAAATCGCTACTCCATCTGGTTGACCTTTTTTATGTTGAACAAAATAGCCTGTATAGCCTGAACGCGTTAGTGTTGCTTGAAGCGTTGTGAAAACGTCTCGAGTGACCTCCTGCAGACAGACGACGTCTAAATCGGTTTGTTTTATATTTTGGACTATCTTTCCCATTCTTCCCTCTCGATCAAAATTACTAAAGAGAGACTCCTTAGAATCTCTCATTGAGCGGGAACCTTCAGCAAGGATGTTGTATGTTCCTATAGTGAAACTCATGGATTTTCTCCTTTGAAATTGTACAATTTCGTGATTGTATATAAGTATTTGTTTGCAATAAAAAACTATTTTAGTTCAAGGAGGAAGGCCCTTTTTTGAGCTCAGGCTGGGTTTTGCGCAAGTACAAAATCTCCAGACGCCCATTTGTTGTGTAGGCTTTTTGAGCGAGCTTGGTTTCTCCTATTCTCTTCATCTGTTGGATATTAGGTCCGCAGCGGGTCCAGGAGATTGATTGATCTTTTCTTAGGTCTAACCGTTCTTGAAGGTGTTCTCCTGACGGAGTAAAGAGCCGTTTTATAGAAAGCACGCGCTCACGTACTATATTGACTGGTAGCAGTTTAGCTTCGCTTGTTACGATAGTTCCATCCTCGTTTTTCGTTCCTTCCAAAAAAAAGATGCCACCACTGCGTGCATCGATGAGGCTGGCAAACGCTCCTGGCGGTTCGGAGTCGTTTGGGACAAATAGCTCTAGAGAGCAGACTCCAATCAGTGGGATTTGGCAGGCGTAGGAGAGCACCTTCGCACATGCCACTCCTACGCGAATCCCTGTATACGAGCCGGGCCCCTTTCCTACGACGATAGAGTGGAGCTCAGAGGCCTTTAGGTTTGCTGTACGCAGCGCTTCATCGACGGCAGGCATGAGGGCGTTTGAATGGAAGGGACTGGAATCGAGCTCTTTACAAAAAACAATCGCTCCTTTTTTTACGACTGCTACAACGCCAAAATCTGTGCTTGTGTCTAAGAGTAAGGTTGCCATAAGCACACTATAGCAAAAAGAGGGTAGATGGTTACATTAATTTTCTTGTAATCTTTTCCCTTGATCAGGCAGAATCGTTGCCTTACGCTATAGTATCATTAAATTGAATCAACTAAAAACCAAATAAGAAAGAGTGGTCTATTCATGGTCGGTGTAAAAGTTCGCATTGGCGATACAATTGAGAAAGCGCTACGTATATTGAAAAAAAAGCTCGACAAAGAGGGAGTGATGAAGGTGGCTAAGGCTCACCGTTTTTACGACAAGCCTTCAGTCAAAAAGCGTGCTAAGTCTAAAGCAGCACTAAAATACAGAAGGTAATCATTCCTCTACAGATGAGCGACTACTACGACACTTTAGGCGTTTCTCGCGATGCGACTTCTGACGAAGTCAAGAAGGCGTATCGCAAGCAGGCGGTAAAATACCATCCCGACAAAAACCCTGGTGATGCAGAAGCTGAGCAGAAATTCAAAGAGATTTCCGAGGCTTACGAAGTTCTTTCCGATCAACAAAAGCGGGAGATGTACGACCGCTATGGGAAAGAAGGCGTGGGGGCTGGAGCAGGCTTTCCAGGAGGAGCTGGCGGAGGGTTCTCTTCGATGGAAGAAGCTCTGCGTACCTTTATGGGGGCATTTGGCGGAGGGGGCGACTCCCTCTTTGACAGCTTTTTCGGTGGAGGTATGCAGGGTGGTGGAAGAGACCATCTTGCCAGAAAAGGGGTTAGCAAGAAGGTTGCGCTGACAGTATCTTTTACAGAAGCTGCCAAAGGGATAGAGAAAGAGCTGGCTGTGACAAATTGGGTCGCGTGTGGTGGCTGCGGTGGACGCGGAACAAAGTCTTCCGATGGCGTCAAAACCTGTACGCGTTGTAGGGGCTCTGGGCAGGTGGTGCAGTCCCATGGATTCTTTAGCATGGCGATGGCCTGTTCGGACTGTCAAGGCGAAGGCAAGGTCATCACAGACCCATGTTCTGAATGCCGTGGCCAGCAAAAGGTGAAAAAGAAGCAGAACGTCACTGTGCGCATCCCTGCAGGCATTGACTCTGACATGCGTCTCAAGCTAACAGGCTATGGCGATGCGGGAGAAGGGGGAGGGCCCTCCGGTGATTTGTATGTCTTTGTCACTGTCAAGCCTCACGACCTTTTCAAGAGAGAAGGCGACCACCTTATTCTCGATCTTCCCATCGGTTTTGCTGAGGCGGCGTTAGGCTGCAAAAAAGAGATCCCCACTCTATCCGGTTCATGTCGCGTCTCCATTGCTGAAGGGATACAGCATGGCAAGGTGTTACGTGTCCGTAACGAGGGCTTGCCCAACGTCCATGGACGGGGGCGCGGTGACTTGCTTGTTCATGTGATCATTGAAACGCCTACAAAGCTCAACGAGCGCCAAAAAGAGCTTATGAAGGAGTTTGGCGACCTTGAACAGCAGCACAATCAACCCAAAAAACGTTCCTTCTTAGAAAAGATACGCTCCTTCTTCAAAGAACTCTCTGTCTGACCGATTAATGGTTATAGAGGAAGTCGTGGGCGACATTTTTGCGGTATTCTTCGACGAGCATATTCTTAATTTCTGCTGCTGTGGGCATGCCCAAAGCTTTTTCTGCAAGCTCTGTTGCCTCGACAATACTGGTATTGCGTATCGCATTTTTTACGATAGGAATATACCTGGACGCCACAGAAAGCTCGTGAACTCCAAGACCTAGCAAGAGGGAGGTAAAGCGTGGATCTGCGCCGATCTCTCCACATATGGAGACGGGGATTCCGTTGCGGTTGCCTTCGGCGACGATCATCTTGATGAGTCTGATGACGCTGGGGTGGGTAGGGGAGTAGAGGTAGCTCATGGCGTGGTTACCTCTGTCGACAGCAAGCGAGTATTGGACAAGGTCGTTGGTGCCGATCGACAAGAAATCACATTCTTTTGCAAGGATATCGCATGTGATAGCAGCAGAGGGCACTTCAATCATACAGCCTATGCGTATATGTTCGGCTGTTTCTATCCCTTCGCTTTTCAGCTCCATGCATGTTTCTTTGAGGAGTTGTTTGGCTTCAAGCAGTTCGGGAAGTCCAGAGACCATGGGGAACATGATGCTCACTTCTCCTAGAGCGCCCGCCCGCAAGATGGCTCGTAGTTGGTTTTTAAACGCTTCTTGCTGTTTTAGCATAAAGCGTATCGCTCGGCAGCCGAGGAAGGGGTTGTCTTCGACGTGTGTAAAGGATTGTTGGAAGCTCCTGAACTTGTCACCTCCAATATCGAATGTCCTGATCACTACTGGCAGCCCTTTCATCTTTTCTACAATCTGACGATATAGGACGTACTGCTCTTCTTCATTCGGGAAGTCGTCGTTAAACGAAAAGAGATATTCGGAGCGAAAGAGTCCTACTCCTTCTCCTCCGTATTTGTGTAGCATATCAAATTCTTCAAACATCTCTATGTTCGCGGAAAGGAGGACTTTGTAGCCGTCAATTGTTTCTGATTCCAGTGTGCCGTTGCTTTCAAGGTTAGTAAGATGAATGTCTAGCTGCTTCTGTAAGTCGCGGTATTTTGCAAGAGTGCGTTGGGTGGGGTGAATGATCACCTCTCCTGTTCGACCATCAACAATGACCGACTTCAGCTCCGCTTGCCCTAGTGTAGTGCCAAAATTGACATTCACGACGTAGGGGATACCTTTTGCTTTGGCCATGATCGCCGCATGTGAAGTCTCTCCTCCTTCTTGGACAACGAAGGCTTTGATGGACGAGCTGAGTGCCTCTGCGGTGTCGGAGGGGGAAAGTTCGTGTGTGAAGACGATGGAGTTTGGTGGGATGTCTGCTAAGGTAATGCGTACACTCTTGCGCAGATGTTGCATAATCCTGCGCGAGATATCTTGGATATCTTTAAACCTGTCTCGGAAGAACTTGTTTGGGATCTTGTTGAACTTCTCCTCGTATTCGTCAATAGCAATTTGAAAGATGTACTCGGCATTCTTACGCGTTGTACGAATCTCTTCTTCAATACGTGTCGTTATTAGAGGATCCTGCATCATCTGCAGGTGTGCCTCCATGATCAGTATTCCTTCTAAAGGCCCCTCGTTTTCAAGCTGGTCTTTCAGGCGGATAATGTCTTGCCTACTGGCATCCAACGCTTTTTGATAGCGGGTGATCTCTCTCTTCACCTCGTTACTACTGATGGAAAATTCTGGAACGAGGTCGTCCGAGAAGGTAAAGACAAAAGGCTTCCCTATAGCAACCCCTACACAGATAGGCGTTCCCTGCAGACGTTGTTCTTTCTTGTCTTTTGCAGCCATAGATTATTCCCCAAAACGACTTTCAAAAGCATTGACCAATGTCCCCATAAGGTTGTCGGCATTGGCTCCTTCGATTGTGATCTTAATCGAAGAATTTTTTTGCGCTGCGAGCATCAATATGCTCATAATGCTTTTAGCACTGACCGTCTCTTTTTTGTAGGTAAAATGTACATCACATGGAGTGCTTTGTAATAACTTAACGATTGTCATTGCTGGACGAGTGTGTAGGCCAAGGTCGTTTTTTACTTTGACAGTTTGTGTGAGCTTCACAATTTCGTCCTTTGCATTTGTTTGAGTGAGATTGATTTTAATAACTTGGCGCTGAACTCTTTGGCAGAATTGTATCCCATCTTTTTGAGGCGATGGTTGAGAGCGATCGTTTCGAGGAGGAGGACGACGTCGCGTCCAGGTTTAACAGGAAGGATGTGGCAGGGGATAGGGACTCCCAGGATTGTTTCGTTGTTCTCATCGAGCCCTATACGGTCGTAAAAAGTCGTATCATTCCACGTTTCTAGCCGTACGATTAAATCGATATTTTTCTTATCCCTAACACACGTCACTCCATACAAGTGTGCTACATTGATGATCCCGATACCTCGGATCTCCATGTGGTGGCGTGTCAGAGCAACCCCTTCTCCCTCGAGACAATTGCTATCGAACTTGGATATTTTGACAACGTCGTCGGAAATAAGGCGGTGTCCGCGTTCCAGCAACCCCAAAGCTGCTTCGCTTTTCCCTACAGAACTTTCCCCTTCGATTAATACGCCTACACCAAAAACTTCAACCAGCGTACCGTGGCGGTTGACGCGAGAAGCAAAGTCAGCCATTAACTTCAGGGTTAGTCTGCTCAATAGATTCATCGTCGCCAGCTTGGCACGGAAAAGGGGGATCTCAAACTCTTCACATAGGAGGAGGAGTTCGTGGGGAGGGCGGTAGTTTCTGGCGACAATGACCGCAGGCGTCTGCGGTAGGAGGATGTTTTTGAGCCGCTCCATTCTCGTCTCTTGATCCAGATCACGCAAATATTCAGTCTCTACCTTGCCAAAGACGAGGATGCGTCGTCGTGCGTGGCTCTTCAAATATCCACATAAACTTAGACCAGGGCGTTGGGCTTCAGGAAGAGAAATCTTCCTCCGTAATCCGTTCTCTCCAGAGATGAGTTTCAGGCCTAGTTGTTCTCCATGTTTTTGATATAAGTCGTCGACGCAGTATATTGACATAGAAGTATTTTTTATCGATTAATTTTAGACTATTTGATAAATGATTGTGGCTTAAAACTCAAGAGGCAATGTAGGTATAGCCGCTAACCGAGCGATGAATAGTTGCGCGAAGATTGCGCGAAGAGAATAGGCAAGGTAGCGGGAATTACTGGGCAGGGGTAGTGGCCGCAACTGTTTCTGGCTTGCTTTTTGCGTGTTGATTATGTATTTTTTTTGCATGATTCAAGGGATGAAAAAAATACTGATTACTGGCGGTGCTGGATACATTGGCTCATTGATCAACAAGATGTTGGCAGAGCGTGGATATGACACTGTTGTTTACGACAACCTGAGCATTAGCGAACGCGATTCTGTCGTCCGTGGGAGATTCGTTCAAGGAGACATCAGCGATACAAAGAAACTGGACAAGCTTTTTACCGACCATTTTTTTGATGGTGTCTTTCATTTTGCTGCTTCTATCCGCGTAGAGGAGTCGATGGAGAATCCGCAGAAATACTACAACAATAATGTAGCGAATACGTTACGCCTTCTCGATGTGATGATACGCCACAATGTCAACATACTCGTCTTTTCCTCTACCGCTGCTGTCTATGGTGTCCCCGAAAAGGGAGCGCTTCTTAAGGAGTCAGATCCCCTCAACCCAATCTCCCCATATGGCAGGAGCAAGTTGTTTATTGAGCAGATCTTAACCGATTATGCTGATGCTTATGGGTTGAAGTTTTGTGCTTTACGCTACTTTAATGCCGCGGGGGGGGATCCTGATGGCGAGGTGCGTTATACCAGCCTACAAAACTTGATTCCTATTGCTTTAAATACGTTTAGAAAAAACCGCGCTTCTTTCAACCTCTATGGCATAGATTACCCTACTGCCGATGGTACTTGTGTTCGCGACTACATACACACCTACGACATCGGCACAGCGCATATTCTTGGATTCGAAGCTCTTTTGGATGGAGCTAGCAGTCTCGTTTATAACCTTGGTAATAGCCAGGGATTTAGCAACAGAGAAATCCTTCATATGATCGAAAAAGTGACGGGAAAACAATTAAATATTATTGAAGCAGCGAGACGAAAAGGCGACCCACCCATTCTCCGGGCTGACGCGACAAAAATCCGAAAAGAGCTTTCTTGGGCTCCTCAATATTCTGAAATCGAAACAATTATTGCACATGCGTGGAAGGCATTGAAGTAGAATTTCCTTTGCGCTATCCTTAGACGTCGTTACAACCACAAAAGATATTGTGCTATGATCCACTATCAGGCTTTAGCGCGGCGGTATCGTCCTCAGATTTTTGGCGACGTTCTTGGCCAAGATGCGATCGTTACTACGCTGGTCAATGCCATCAAGTATGGCAAGGTGGCCCACGCCTACCTGTTTTGTGGAGCACGTGGGACGGGAAAAACGACGCTTGCTCGCCTCTTTGCTAAAGCTCTCAACTGTACAGAAAGGGATCAGGGGGCTTTTGAGCCATGCAACAGCTGTTCTTCGTGCAAAGAGATTACGGCAGGCAACTCTCTTGATGTGATTGAAATCGATGGCGCCTCCCATCGTGGTATCGATGATGTACGTAGGATTAACGAGACGATAGGGTATGCGACTTCGTCTGGCAACTACCGCATCTATATCATCGATGAGGTACATATGTTGACTAGAGAGGCCTTCAATGCTCTTTTAAAGACGTTGGAAGAACCTCCTGCCAAAGCGCTCTTCTTTTTTGCTACAACGGAGTCGCATAAGATCCCTCCGACAATACTGAGCAGATGTCAGCGCTATAACCTCTCGCGTATTCCTTTAGCGACGATAGAGAAGAAAATCAAACGTATTACTAACGAACTTGGTGTTGTTATTGAAGATGAAGCGATTAAACTCATCGCCGACCTTTCAGAAGGTTGTATGCGCGATGCAGAGTCTCTTCTCGACCAAGTTATTGCCTATCACGAAGGGAAGATCTCTTTAGACTCTACAGCAGAAGTCCTTGGCGTCGTATCAGAAGAGCATTTTTTTGCGCTCGACAAAGCAGGGCAGCAGGGCGATATCAATGCTGCTTTCCTTCTCGCTGACAAAATTTTTAGAGAAGGCAAAGATATTGCTTATTTCCTCGATACCCTTGTCGTTCACTTTCGCAATCTTCTTGCTGTGATACTGAATAAAGACTCCGCTGCACCATTACCTCTTTCAGCTCAGCTGAAAGAAAAGTACGAGGTGTCATCGAAGATATATACGAAAGAGCAGTGTCTATATATCCTCGATAACTTGATGGGCCAGCATGAAAAACTCCGCTTTAGCGTGTCGCAAAAAGTTGCTCTCGAACTCATCCTTATGAATATTATCCGCAGCCATAATCGCATCTCCATTGAACAGCTTGTCTCGAAACTCGCACAGCTAGAACAACAGCTAGCTGCTACGCCACCTCAACAACCCTCCCCACAGCCAAAACCAGAGCTAAAGCAACAGCCAAAATTACAACCAAAGCAACAACCACCCTCTCTTCAGTCGATCGATTTAAAAGAACAGAGCCGATACGATACGCTGCTGCAATTCGCTGCTGTCGAGCTTCAGGGAACAATAAAAAAGAAATAACGAAACGAAAGGAGTGTTTTCATGGGCACAGGATTTGCGAAGAAGAAAAAGCAGGCAAAAATGCTTCAACAGCAATTTGCTAAGATGCAAGAAGAACTCAAAAGTAAGACGTATACAGGACAAGCGGGGAATGGCCTTGTTAAAATGACCATTAATGGAGAGAACGACTTGACCGATGTCTCTATCAACCCCGATTGTGTCGATCCTGATGATATCGAAGGGCTCGAAGATCTCATCAAAGCAGCGTATAATGACGCGGCAAAACAGTCGAAAGAAACATCAGACGAGATGATGCCTGGGCTCGAAGGTGGCATGCCAGACCTCGGCTCTTTCGGACTCTGAGGTTAACGAGACAGCGGAGCAGAAACGCAAAGACGCAAAGAACGCAGAGAAGCGCAAAGAAAAAATACAATTTAATGTAACGTGAGTTCGACTTTCAATTCAATTAGAATAGACAAGTTCACCACAGAGCCACCGAGACACAGAGAATGAAGAAAATGACAAAAATCCTTCGACAATGCGATAGAAAGAAGATTTGACCCTTCTCTGTGGCTCTGTGGCTCTGTGGCAAGATTTGTTTTATTCGCTTGTATTCAGAGGCTTAATAATCGAACTCACGTTACATTAAATTGTGTTTTTTCTTTGCGCTTCTCTGCGTTCTTTGCGTCTTTGCGTCTTTGCGTTTCTGCTCCGCTGCCTCGTTAACCCTTTCCGCTGTCTCGTTAACCTTTTAAGCTGACGATGGGGATGCCTAGCTTGTCAGCAGCATCGACTGTTCCTTCGTCGAGAATGAGCGTTTTGCCCGCTTCAACGGCTATTGCTGCACCATCAATATGGGCAAGTTTTTCTATTGTTGTGATACCGATCGTTGGCACGTCAAATCGCATATCTTGGTCAGGCTTGGCCATCTTCACAACAACACATCCTTTGCCAGCAAGCTCTCCACCACGTATAATACAGGCGTTGGTTCCTTCCATCGCTTCTAATGCGACCACTGCCCTCTCTTTGACAACGACCGTTTGGCCTATGTCCAATCGACCAAGCTCTTTAGCGATAGAAATGCCAAATTCGATGTCCTTCCAAGCCTTTTTGCTAGGGCGACACTGCGTTAAACAACCTGTTTTTGCGATCATATGCTGAACATATAGCGTTGAGTCAACAAGAGCAATCCCTTTTTTGGCAAACAGCTCTCCGATGGCATTAAGAAGGGTGTCGGTCCTTCTGTCGGGGAGGCGATAGAGGAGTTTTAGCGTTGTCCAGTCAATCTTCCAAGGGTGCAAAGAGAAGATGCTTGTATGTTTCACTCTCCCTGCCATGACAACCTCTTTCACTCCCAGCTTGTGACATAGACGCACAGCTTTGCCAAGCTGAAAGAGCGAAAGCCAAACAGTCTTGTCAGCGGAAGCTTCTAAGGTCTTGTCAGTGATCCCTTTTAACGCTAGAAGAAAGACTTTCTTGCCTGCACGATGGACTCCTTCCAGCACGGACAGAGGCATCGTTCCTTGGCCTGCAATAAGAGCAACAGAAGGCGTACCGGCCATCAATATCGTTACAGTGCGTTGTCGATCATGCTTCTGAGCGCATCGATATCGCGGACACCGACCACGCGCTTGACCTCTTTACCGTCTTTGAGGAGGATGAGCGTAGGGATAGAGGCGATCTGAAACTCTTGGGCGATCGAACCCGATGCATCCGTGTCTATCTTGACAATACGCGCTTTGTCATTCATTTCAGTAGCAAGTTCTTCTAAGATTGGAGCGAGCATCTTACAAGGACCGCACCAGTCGGCATAAAAGTCGACTAGGGTAACTCCTTTTGCTGTCTCTGATGAGAAATTGTCTTCGTTAAGAACGTCAACGTTGCCTGCCATAGTTTCCTCCGCAATGGTATTAAGTTAAAATATCGAAGAAACAAGTATACCGAACCCGTCGTTTAAAGACAAAGGGTGGTGTTGTTGTCTTGTTACATAAACAACCATTGAACCAGTGAGAGGAGGTGAGATAGGGAGATAAGTAGGCGTGATCGATTATAATCAATAAATATGAGAGGGCGAGTGTACCAAAAATATGAGGCGAGTATTGGGGTCAGGCTTGTGCTCTATTTGCGTTTACGTGAAAAGGAGCGTTGGCATATACTCCGTTCTCTTTATATGCGACCATGGCGGAATTGGTAGACGCGCTAGATTCAGGTTCTAGTCGGGGCAGCTCGGTGGAAGTTCGAGTCTTCCTGGTCGCATTGCTGTTATACTCATGATGTACAAGCCTTTTCCTCTTTTCCTGCTCTTCTTCTCCTGTTTTATCGTATCGTTCGGTACCCCCGCCCTGCTGGGCCCGTTGAGTTGGCTTGCTCCTTTCTCTTATCTGGGAGGGCTGGGCCTTTTTTGGTATGCGTTTCGTTTGATTGCTCCACGCGGCTTCATCAGGCAGCTAACGTTGGCGTATCTCTGGTTTTTCTGCGTCCAGCTTGCTCAGCTCTATTGGTTGACAGCAAACAGCTATGCGGGTTTGGGGATGTGGGTAGGCTACTTGCTCGTTGCAGCCTATCTCGCTCTTCAATGTGCTGTTGTAACACTTCTTTTTGTAGGGCAAAAACGTTTTTCTCTCTTCCATGCCTTAGCGTTGGCCTCGTCATGGGTTTTGATCGAATGGCTGCGCAACAACCTCCTCAACGGCTTCCCATGGAATCCTGCTGCGCTAGTCCTCACAGGTAACGTTTATACAATCCAAATAGCCTCTATAGGAGGTGTCTATCTTCTTTCTTTTATCACCATTTGCGTCAACGCCTTCTTTTGTGTCGCCCTGATCAATCGATCAAAAGTGCGATACTGGCTTGCTTGGACAGCCATAGCGATCCTCCCTCTACTGTACGGTATCCCTCACCATACATTCCACTCCATCCAGATGAAAGCTGAGGGGGAGCAGCGGAACGCTGTTTCTGTCCTCCTTCTACAACCCAGCCTGCTCCCCGAAGAGCGCGAATACCTTGCTGGTTTTAGCGCTCCACTACATCCTGTTGAGCAGTGGGAGCGTATCCTTGCCTCTCTCCAGCCCTATAGAGATATGCATGCAGCGTTCATCGTATTTCCAGAAGGCTCCCTTCCCTATGGCACAGGCGTTCCTATTGCCTCTGTACGAGATGTAGATAGAGCTTTTAGGAGGTACTTTAGAAGCGATCTGTCTTTGGTTCTTTCTTCTACGCATGTCGACCATACCTTCTGGGCCCAAGCTTTAGCCAATACAATGAATGGTGAAGTGATCGTTGGCCTTGGCGATAGCGAATTGCTTCCTGACGGCCAGACAGCCTACTACAATGCCGCTCTTCCCTTCCGTCCTTATGCCCACAGACGCACACGCTATGCTAAACGCATCCTACTACCCATGGCAGAATATCTTCCTTTCTCGAAGCTGCGCCCTCTGCTCGAGAGGTATGGAATCTCAGAATTTTTTACTCCAGGAGGAGCGCCCACTGTCTATGATGCTCTCCCTCCATACGGCATTACAATCTGTTCAGAGGAGTTATACGGTAACGCGGCCAGACTCTATCGCCAGCAAGGTGCTCGTTGGCTGATCAATATGACTAACGACGGATGGTACCCCTCTTCCCATCTACTGCCTAGGCTCCATTTCCTGCTCGGACGCCTACGTACGGTAGAGAACGGGCTCCCTCTTGTACGCTCGTGTAATACAGGCGTTACTGCTGCTGTCGACTCTAGAGGAGAGATCGTCGATGCTCTCAATACCCGCACCCTTGCCGTTCTCCATGTACAGCTGCCCCTCTATAACTATCATACAATATATACTCTGTGGGGCGACACCCCCCTCCTTACAGCATCGCTTATTATCGCCTCGATCGGCCTATTCAAAAGGAAAAAAACTTTCTAGATTTTTATCCTCAGATGAGGTAAATTCTCTTTTGCATTTTGATTTCTAATAGGAGTACAAGCTATGGCAGTACCACGTAACAGAACGTCTAATTCAAAAAAAAACATGAAGCGTTCGCATCATGCAAAAAAACCTAAGACTTTGACCGCATGTATGGGTTGTGGATCGATGCGTCGACCTCATGCAATATGCCTATCTTGCGGCCGCTACGGTGACAAGACATACATCGCTAAGGAACAAGCTTAGTCGCATCGGAGGGATTTTTGCGTATAGGCGTTGATATCATGGGGGGTGATACCCCTCCTAATGAACTCTTTTCCGCTGTATATGATGCAGCAGAAGCCTTCGCCCCTTCTGTTTCATTCGTTGTCTTTGCTCAAGAAAAAAATATTGTTTCTCTTGAAACGCGGACGAGGGCCAACATCGAATTTGTCTCTGCTAAAGAAATAATTACTATGGAAGACCCTCCTCTTCTTGCTGTGAGAAGGAAGAAGGAATCTTCAATCTGCCTCGGCATTAAGGCGCTCAAAGAGAAGAAGATCGATGCCTTTGTTTCTCTAGGCAACACAGGAGCTCTTATTGCTAGTGCAATGATGGCCTTGCCAACGCTACCTAGCATAGAGCGTGCGGCCCTCATTGCTACCCTTCCTACGGCAGAAGAGCGTGTATCTGTTTTAGATGTAGGCGCTACTGTTGGTTGCAAACCTCACCACATGGTTCAGTTCTCTCGCCTTGGTGCTGCCTATAAAAAATGTATTGAAGGTGTTGAACTACCGAGAGTGGGCCTGTTGAACATCGGCGTCGAGCAGCAGAAAGGCACAGGAGAGTTGCGCGATGCCTACAGACAACTAGAAGCATTGACTCAGGAAGGACACTTCCATTTTGTTGGCAATGTCGAAAGTACAGAGGTCTTCCGCGGACAGGTTGATGTCCTCGTTACCGAAGGGTTCACCGGCAATGTCTTCCTAAAAACTGTCGAAGGAGTCTCTACGTTCATCGTCGATTATCTACAACAGGCCATCGCAGAACACCTTGATTCTGAGGAAGTTCGGCGGGCGTTGGAAGAGCTAAAAACAAAGATCCACTACGCAGAATACCCTGGAGGGCTCCTGCTCGGTGTCGACGGTGTTGTCGTCAAATGCCACGGTAAATCATCGCCAAAAGCGCTGTTCAATGGCATTAAAGGGGCAAAAGCATGCGTTGAAAACAACGTCGTCAGCAAAGTAAGTGCTTGCTTGCTCCACAGTAGCTAGTGCCCCAAATCAACAAGCCC
>JAFITR010000024.1 GCA_017116025.1 Simkania negevensis | reverse complement strand
GAGTACAAATGACAGAACTTAATGAGATTATCCTTGTATGACATATACATTGGGTTGGAAGGAAGGCAACACGGCCATTTATTTAGATGGAACTGATTGCAAATATGTAGCAAAAAATGGGAATTTGGCGTGGCGCATCAATAATCCCGGCCTCATTAAATCTCGCAATCGTTTTGCAAAGAAAAATGGCTCGATAGGAGCGTGGGATAAACTCGCTATTTTTTCAACTTCCATTCAGGGTCATCAAGCTTTAAAAGAGTGGTTGCGTTCTAGACAAATGAAACGCTCAGATTTATATGCAATTAGCACATATTATTCTTCCTCTTCTTCAAAACAGCTTGCCCATGATCTGGCATCATCCAGCGGACTGCCTCCGAAAACTAAGCTAGAGGAACTCACCGAAGTCGAATTTGAATCGTTGCTTTCATCGATAGAGCAGTTGTCTGGTTTTGTTCGTACAGGAGATGAAGAATTTACACTCTTACTTAAAATAGCGGCAAAAATTGAATGCTTCGACAAAGAAAATCTTTACCTTGTTGGTAAAGACTTAGCTTTAACACATGATGAAGCTATAAATTGGACGATTGCACATCGTCTCGATGCCGTTGTGGTTCATCATTCCAATGGCGATACGCATCTACGTTCCCGACCACACTATCGTATGCAGATGTTTGCATTGGCAAGACCATCGCTTTTTGAGGCAACAGAAGAACCTGCTACTATCGCCCACATGGTAGGAGAAAACGTTGTAGGCCAATGTGTGTGGGGTTTTATTAATGGTATTAGCAACACAAAAAAAGAAGCAATGCAGTCCGCTCTGTTGATTTCAAAAGCAGCGGAAAATGAACAAGTCGTGTTGCTACAGAATGATCAAACCCTCAAGGGAACTAAAGAGTTCGGTGTTGCGCTACTTTTAAAAATGGGCCTCACTACCGCTATTGTTCAAAATGCAATTCAATTCCTTCGTTATTTACTAGCAGTATCGGAACGCCAAGGGGATGTTCCTGTTATTATATTCGTTCATAGCCAAGGCGCAACTATTGTTGAGCACGCCCTCACATCTTTATCCCATCAAGAGAAACAAAAAATCCGGATTTTTACTTTTGGAGGATGGTCTTTTATTCTACCTGGAATAGCTCATCCCGAGTCTCATAATTACACTAGCATCAGCGATCTCATTCCTAGATTGGGTTGTTATAATCTTCAATATCTTGCGATGAGAAAACATGAGGGGCTTAGAGACGGGTTAACTAGCGAGGAAATTGTTTGGCGTTTAGCGTATGGGGATGCTACTCGTGATCTTGATTGTTTTGACGCTCAAGTTATTAAGAAATATGCACAAGAACGATGCCAGTACTATCGGAAAGAATTCGAAAGAATCAGCAATGTAACGGTGCTCGACTCGGACAATATATGGGAGCACTTTTTTAACAACGAAAATTATCAAACCGTTCTTCGTTCAATCGTTAATAAATATCGAATGAATAGGAAAACAGCTGAACCACCACCTTCTTCACATTTGCTTGTTAATCCTTTGCCTCAGTAAAAAATATGGACACTTCGGCCTCTATCGAAAAAGAGAAGAAGAGAACTAAAAGATGGGCTTGGATCGCCACGATCACCTACGTTGTCCTCTTCCCTCTCTTATTGGTGATAGCAGCTGCTAGTGCTATGGTATTTGACACTCCTAGAACAACGGTACCGATAGGGCTGTCTATTATATTTTTGTGCTTCTGTATACCTCTGTCTATGCCATTTTCGTTTTACCTTGTATGGTCTCGATATTTAAAAGGTGAATATAAAAAAAGTCGCCAATTTTGCTTAATACCTGTATATCTTCTGGTTATTGTAATTGCTCATTTAACTATACTCGACCTCCTCGGTATATGGTAATTCGTTTACGGCTTGCACTTTACATATGTCGTAAAAGGAGATCTAAAAGGGCTTGCCCCCTTTTTGGAGTGCGACAGTCTTCTGCCGTTTTGCTACATGTTCAACGACAATTATGATTGCCGATTAACGACAACTATCTTTGCTGGAAAAAAAGGATTGCACACATTTTGATGGAGGGCTATACCTCCTGGTGTTTTTATGTTTGTCATCAGGAGCTGCCCTTCCATGTACAAAACAGAGAACCCGCCGGCCAAAACAGTCTCCTCATTTTTTATATCCTTTACCACACTCCTTTTTTTTCTTTTTGCCGCTACTCTCTATGCAGAAGCCCCTCCAGAAATGCTTTTCAAACACGAAGCATTTCTCGGCTCGCTGCCTTCAACCTACGTCCACAATGTCAACGTTATCCGCGGCACCTACTCAGACAGCGTCGTCGACTGCACCATTCCAGGTCCAGAACCTATCCCCCTACACCGCACCTATGAAACAACATTCCTCTCCGACATTGAATCTCCACCATCGGGTATTCCAGACTGGACAGGGACCTCGACACAGCTCTACTATGGCCCACGCTATCAAGACAGACCCTCACACACTCTGCTTTCTGTGCCTATCACAACAGGTGCATCCTTCTGTTTTTTTGAAAGCGGTAGCCCAAAACACGATAGACAACCCTTCGTGCCTATCTCTTCTGGAATCACCAACTGTTCTTCTGAAGAACTCAGTGCCAAGACGAACCTCCTCAATCAACAGGTCTCTTTTTCGAGAGGTAAAGATGTAATCTTTATCACCTCGGGCGACGGAACAAAAAAAGTCTTCGTCAAACACTTGACCAAGACCAACTACTATCCCCTTGTCGAAGAGACACGTCCCAGCGGCAACAAAGTCCATTATGAATACGACAACAAGAACCGCATCGCCCGTATCAGCACAACAAACGCAACCAACAGCCGCACCTTCGGTTGGGTCAAATTTCATTTCACCACCGGACAGCCTACCATCTTCGAGATGAGCGACGGCCGTAAGATAGAGACGATCGTAGAGTCTCCCAAGCGCAAAATACCTCGGGTAAGGGCCATCATCCCTCCGGAATCTCCATCAGAACAATACCTCTACGACGACGACTACTATAAACAAGGCGGCTACACACGCTTCCTCAGGAGAGTAGACAATCCAGACGGACGCTACCTCCTCATCGACTACGAATTCGGAAGAAAAAACCCCTCCAGCTACGGCCGCGTCCAAGAACTCAAAGCTCCAGTAGGCAAAGACGCCTCCCCCATCACCCTCTACCGTTTTTCTTACGACGTTGCAATACGCAAAGAGCGCCACTATAGGCTATTCAACGGCGGCAGGACCAGCGTCGATGATGCCTTAGGAAGGCGAACGGTATACGTCTACGACCATCGCAAATTCATCACCGCCATCGAACGGCTTGCCCGCGACAGCAACGGTAGTTACAAGGTAGCAAAAAAAGAACGTTTTTTTTGGTCTGAAGGCAACCCGATACAACGAGGGAGGTTGACTAGCTACGTCATCGAAGATGGCAATGGCAACATCGCCGCATGCAGAACGTTCAGCTACGACGCGAGGGGCAACGTTCTCAAAGAGACGCTATGGGGGCGGCTTACAGGCGACAACAACCACCCCATCGTCCTCAATAACGAAGGGATCCCCATCGACAATGGTGTCGAGCGCTACGAGAAGGTTTTTCGTTACTCCGACGACGGCTTTAACAACATGCTCAGTGCCCACGACGGCAACAAAGCAACACACTACGTCTACAAACCTGGCACCAATCTCGTCACAAAAACACTATTCTACGAATCAAATAACATACGCCTCAGAACATTCTACGAATACGATAACGATGCGATGTTGACAAAAACTGTCCACGACGATGGCAACACCCCCGACCCCGCCAACCTCGCAGGAGTGACACAGCACCACATCACCCTCATCACTCCATGTAAAGAGATGGCAGGCATGGGAAAACCTACCGTCGTCGAACAGCGTGCCATCGATACAGCAACAGGCGCAAACATCCTCGTCAGCAAAATCGTCAACCACTACTCGCCACAACACAGAGTGATCAGAGAAGATCACTATGACGCCAACAACGTCCTACGCTATTCCATCCACCGCACATACGACTCATTCGGTCATATCGTCATGGAGACAGACCCCTACGGAAACACAAAACGGTTCCGATATGATGCCAATGCCAACAAGATCGAAGAACACGGCCCTTTGCCAGGACACCACGCACGCTACTGCTACGACTTCGCCAACAGACTAACCAAAAAAGAAGAGATCGTCCCCAATGCCTCCACACTCGTCGAAGAATACGACTACGACTACATGGGCAACAGAACAGCCATCACCGACACCTCAAAGAACACCTCACATACCATATACGACGACTTCAACCGCCCTATTACCGTGATAAAGCCCCCCGTCGTCAACGTCGACGGCCATGTATACCGCCCTACCATCCACAGAGGATACGACCTGTTTGATCGTATCTCCTCCGAACGCGATGAAAGGGGCTTTGTCACAAAAACAGAATACAACCTCCGCGGACAACCCACACGGATCGACCGCCCCGATGGCACCGTCGAACTCTTCCGCTACCACCCTAACGGCGACTTGCGCAAACAGAAAGCCAGCGACGATACCTATACCGAATACTTCTACGACTACCTCTCACGCGTGACAGAGACACGTACATACCACCCGAA
The DNA here is from genome assembly GCA_017116025.1 of Simkania negevensis. Lineage (GTDB taxonomy): Bacteria > Chlamydiota > Chlamydiia > Chlamydiales > JAFITR01 > JAFITR01. The sequence goes on along the minus strand of JAFITR010000024.1, from coordinate 9,656 downwards.
CAAACAGCTTCTCCATACAAAACACGCCTCATACTCTGCTTTTCACAAAACCTCTATCACCGATGCAAACGGCAACAGCACCCACTTCGAATACGACCACGCCGGCAGAGAGAAGGCTGTCACCACCAAAACAGGCAAAAAAACCTTCCACTACGACGCTCTTGGTAACATGACCAAAGAGCTCATATGGCATGGAGCAAGCGCCGACGACTGGACTGCAACGTCAATGACCTACGACCTCCTTGGAAGAGTCGTTGAAAAACGCATCGAAGACAAAAACAATATCCTACAAAAAGAACAATACCAATACGATCCGCTAGGGCACAAAACAGCCAGCATCATCTTCCCCAACAATATTGCTGCCGCAACAAAAATCGCCTACGCCCCCTCAGGCGACATCCTCAGCACAACAGACCCTCTCGGCAACACATCGCGCTTCCTGCTCAACTACCACTACAACAATGCGTTAGGACAACAAGTTCTGCAAAGAACCGCTATCGATCCCCAAGGGACAACGGCAATCACAACATACGACGCCATCGGACGAGCTGTCGAGATCGAGACAAAAAGCGCGACAGGAACTGCCCTCGCACACAGACGCTCCTACTACGACGCCGCTAACAATTGCGTCAAAGAAGAAGAGAAAATCATCAACAATGGAGATGCCGTCGCCACCCTGACAAACCTCTTCAGTTACAACAGCATGAACAGGATCGAGATCAGGACAGAAGCTGCCGGAACAGCACTGCAAAGGCAAACGAAATACCATTATAGCGTCCGTGGCCAGCTCGATATGAAAACACGCCCCGACGGCACCCATATCCACTATCAATACCATCAAGAAGGTATGCTCGCCACCAAACGCTCCTCCAACGACACTCTCTCCTACCAATACCACTACGACAAAGAAAAACAACTCACACAAATCGATGATCTCGCCAACAAGAAGAAATCTAGGCTCTGGTACGATACTGCCGGCAATGTTGAAAAAGAAGAGATCGCTAACGGCCTCACAGTGACACGAAAATACGACCGTGCCAACAGACCCATTATCCTCACCCTGCCAAACCAAACGCATATCTACTGGGAATACACAGGACATGGACTCAAAGCACTCTCCAAAGCCAACGCCAACGGAGAGATCCTCTACAAACATACCATCACAGCACGCGACCTCGCCTCCCTCCCGCTAAAGGAAGAACTCGCTGCAAACACAGGCATAGTCGAACGCTCCTGGAACCCTCTAGGGAAAACAAGAGACAACACATCACCATTCTTCTCTGAACAGCTCGCATACAACGCCGTAGGCAATGTCGTAACAAGAGCGGCCAATGATCCAATAGGCAATATAAGCGCACAATACAGCTACGACCTACTTCACCAACTCATCCAAGAAACAGGAGCGACGCCCAACAGCTACCAATACGACTCGATGCAAAACAGGACGAAAAAAAATGGTGCCACCTACAACAAGAACATCCGCAACGAACTACTCTCCGACGGCGCCTACCAATACATCTACGACGCCAACGGTAATATCGTCCAAAAACAGACCGGTGCACAATCGATACAATACCGCTACGACCCTCTAAATCGCCTCGTCGAAGCAGAAGAAGAAAAAAACATCAAAATTGTATTCTCCTACGACCCTTTCGACAGACGTACCTCAAAAACCACCTACCAATGGAAAGGAGAAGGATGGCAAGAGATCGCACACCTCAACTTCCTCTACGATGGACAAAAGGAGATCGGCGCAACAGACAGCAAAGGCAACATCGTTGAACTACGCCTGATCGATAGTACTGCCCCGGCAGAGACTGGCGCAACAAAAGTCGTCGAACTCGATGGCAACCCCTACGCTGCCATCAACGACTACAAAGGCAACATCACTGCCCTCGTCGACCTCAAAACAAAGAAAATAGCAGAATCCTACCGCTATTCTGCCTTCGGAGAAGAAAGACTCTACAACACCCAACAACAACAACAAAAGCACTCTGCTCTCGCCAACCCATGGCGCTTTGCTTCAAAACGCACCGACGACGAACTGCAGCTCGTCTACTTCGGCAAACGATACTACAGCCCCTCCATCGGACAATGGACAACACTCGATCCACAGGGCGATATCGATGGATCCAACCTCTACACATACGTACACAATAACCCCCTATCTCTATCCGATCCCTTCGGGACATTCAGCATCAGCGATGCTGTCAAAGGCTTCAGACGCACTTTGCAAATACCCAAAAATATCATGGGACGCTTTCTCCAGATCACTGGAAGAAACTTCGTTGTCGCCCCACATGCCGATAAAGCTATCGAAGCAACAGGAAGCTTCCTACAAGGACAAGGATTCAACTACACACCTGTCGAACGTTCAAGAACAGGCGTTGTCGGTCAAGGAGAAATCAGCAGATATGCCTCCATCGCCTATATCAACGGCATGCTAACCTCATACTCAGAATGCATTGGTTCAGCAGAATTCGTCTCTACAAAGCACGACAACAATGACATCCATTTCTACTACCTCAAAACAAATGGGCTCCAAAAAGATCTCGGTTTTGCCCTTTACAATAAAGCTATAGGGGGTAACCATGAGGATGTTCGAGGTTTAGTAAACCTGTGGCGGGACCGCTTTAGTGAGATGAATCCTGGAGGAAATATCCACCACATCTGTATGAGTCTCGGATGCACCATTACAAACCTTGGACTTCAACAACTCACCCCAGACGAACGACAACATATGCACATCCTTGCTATCGCACCAGCCACGATCATCGAACCCAAACAGGCAGCCTCTGTACACAACGTGATACACAGAAACGACGCTATACCCATTACCGACCCCATCGGCTATGCAAAAGCACGCTTTACCCACCCCGCACACGTCCAGCTCGTCGGCAAACTCTCCCTCCACCCTCTCCCCTTCACTTCACATAGCTTCAATAACCCGGACTATCAACAAGTTATTCGAGAAAAAGGGGAAGCATTTATAAGAACATATGGAGAAGCAAAGTGAAATTCATTAAACTAGTTACAATTATTTTATTTCTATTTGCAAACTTTCTCCATGCCGGAGGACCACGTTCCAAATCATCTGATGACATCTACCTTAAATTACTTGGCAAAGACATCAATAAAATTTCCAGAGAGATGAAGCGCGAATACAACATAGAATTATATGGAAGTGGAGGGTCTTTAATGACTCATGTGAAAGAAGTCAGTTTTTCGTTCAAGAAGAATCAAGTACCAGGAATCGATGAAGCGCGAGAGCTTTATGTAAAAAGCATGCAAAAATGTCTATCAATTATCAATGACGATGAACAAATCCGACCCTACCTAGAGATATACCCTATGACTGAAAGAGAGATTTCGCTACATCTGTCTTTTCGAGGAGTCAATAATAAAATGATTACTGAGCCTAATGTTTCATCTGTTATAAACGTAAACGGGGAACTTCTCTATTTGACTGATGAGCCCGGCAAAGTTCGCCTGAAAGAACTACATTCTGAAACATATGAACACGCAGAACAATTAGTGTTGGATGGACATCAGCTATTTCCGCTGAAGATCTCCCCCGAGGAGAATTCTCCGCCGACTTCGCAAATTTTGTCACATACGAAGCCTCATATTCTTCAGAAAATATTGAATTTCCCGAAGAGGCTAAGGGAAAATTCTCAACGGGGCCTCAGCGGGAATAGCTAAACTCACATCAGCTCTTTGCTAAAAATTTTGAACACGAAAGCCGCAAAGGTGAAATGAAAATTATCACAGTTATCGCCGTTTTTTTATTTCTATTCACAAACATTCTCTATGCCGGAGGACCACGTTCCAAATCACCTGATAGCCCATACATTAAATTACTTGATAAAGACATAAATAAAATTTCCAGAGAGATGAAACGCGAATACAACATCGAATTATATGGAAGTGGTGGAGCCTTAATGACTCATGTGAAAGAAGTCAGCCTTTCCTTCATGGGGAACCAAATATTAGGAGTTGATGAAGCGCGAGAGCTTTTTGTAAAAAGCATGCAAAAATGTCTGTCAATCATCAACGACGATGAACAACTTCGACCCTACCTAGAGACATACCCTATGACCGAAAGACAGATTGCGCTTTATCTATCTTTTATAGGCCCAAATAATCAAATGATCACTGAGCCTAATGTTTCATCTGCTTTAAACGTAAACGGGAAAATTCTCTATTCAACTGATGAGCCCGGAGAAGTCCGTTTGAAACGACTACATTCCGAAACATATGAACACGCAGAACAATTAGTGTTAAACTCACATCAGCTATTTCCGCTGAAGAGTTTTCCCGAGAAGAATTCTCCGCCGACTTCGCAAACTTTGTCACGTACGAAGCCTCATATTCTTCAGAAAATATTGGATTTTCCGAAGAGGCTGAGGGAAAATTTTCAATGAGGTCTTCAGCGAGAATAACTGCCAAGAAATCGACAAATTAGGAATATATTTATAAGGCCAAGATTCGTGGACAAGGATTTAGAAGAAAAAAAATTATTGTATAAAATATACGCTGACCTTAATAAAAACGAACATTATTTCGATGACAGACAATTTAGATACCGAACTATTGCTTCTTCATGGCTCATTGCGACCCTCATCGCTGTTGGTTATATTCTATCGAGATACGAAGAAGGACTTCCACTTAGTCCCCTGATAACTGCCGCTGTAGTGTGTGTGTTTGGGGTTATTGGCATTACTGTTATTTGGGCTCTTGATATTTTGCTGTACCATACATTACTAAGCGCCATAGCGGTGGAAGAGGTTTCAATGGAACAGAAATATCCTTGGTTACCACAAAGTCGTTCTCGCATGAGTAATTGGCTTAAATCTACCCCTGTAACAAGCATAACTTTTTTTTTCTATTCGGTGAGCTTGTTCGCTCTCTATGCTGTTATAAGCTTATTACTATCATTATGGCTAATTAGGTATAGCTCGTTCTGGATATATATCAACTTGGCTATCATGGTCATATGCTTCTTTCTAACTATTCTAGGAATCCGAAAACAATCAAAAAAAATCGAAGCTCTTTTTAGAATTGTTGATCGGAACGATATTGGTAACAAGCCAACTAACAAGTCTTCATGACAAGCCAAATCAATTAACTACCAAGCTCTAACACCAAAACATAGTAACCAAGATGTCCCTCTTTATATAGACGATAAACATCATGGGTCCACTCATTTTCAGGACCAACCCCAGTCACCCACTTTTCGAATCCTTCAAAGACATCGTCTGAAATGGAGAAGAAGTCTTTCTCTTTAAATCCGGCATCAGCAAATGCAGATCTTACCATTTGTATTGGAATCATTCGATCAATCCCTTGATCCAGAGAAGGTATGCGTTTTCGCACCTCTTGATAACCATCCGGGCTTGTAGAAAAATGAGCTGTAAAAACCAACCGACCTCCAGGCTTTAAAATCCTAGCCGCCTCCAAAGCAAAAGCTGGCATAGAAGGAAAATGCTGAGCGGCCTCTACCGTATAAATCTTGTCGAAACTATGATCAGGAAATTTGCTTGCCTCTGCAGAAGCAACGGAGAAATTTACAGAAGCATTTTTCTGCAAAAAATCACGATGCAGCAATTGCACTTTTTCTATCTGCTGAGGAGTAATATCTATTCCATCTAATTTTGCAGGATGAAACCTATCATAAGTTCTTAAAACTCCATATCCCCTACCACACCCCACTTCTAGCACATGGTCTGTAGGCTTAATTTTGCCCAAATCCGTTATTAGATCGTATAACGCCACAGAACTTGCGGTACGTTCTTTTTCTGTAATCGCTATCCCATTTTTCAAAGGAATGTCCTTCCAATAACCAAAATTAATAAATCCACCAGAAAAAATTGAAAAAGATCCCCAATCAACAGTACTGTACATATCTACAACAGGATTCGCTACTGCACTCCAACTATAGGCTACAAAAAAAAATAGAAAACTACAATTCCGAATGGATTTTTTCACTTTGCAAAAAAACATACCCATAATCAACTCCTAACTTGTCAATAGTTGTTTCTCCAGCTTACTCAGTTACCACACCTCTCCACCTACCAGGGCTATCTCGCATTTTCTCCCTAAAGAAAAGATTCAAATATCCAACAATTACTTGGTAAGAGCGATTAATTTTATTTTAAATAATAATAAAAAACAAGTTATTTTTATATAATTCAGTTGTTTTTATACAACACATTTAAATTCAACAACTATTGTAATTGACTCTCCAATTACTATACCATAAGACAAGCTAGGCCTTTCTTTGAAAACAACTTGATAGTTTTCCACTGATCGGCCATCAAATAGTGTTTTCTCTATCAAGGGAACCACTTATGCCGAAAGGCATCAAAACGGCAACTATTCAGAGATCCTTAGGGACAAGGGACAGCAAGGACAACAGAAGTGCTGTCCATTTTTGTCGGTTTTGTAGTTTCGGTCTTTGATGTTGCTCGTTGAGAATCAACGGTGAAAAGCGCAACAACAAGAGCACAAAAAAGAATGGCCGTCTTTGTTGTCCCTATCTGTCCCTGCTGTCCCTATTTTACACTTTTCAAAAGAATAAACTCTCTTTGAATTTGCGAGACGAAGAACGTAAATTGTTAGAAATCATGTAGTAAGTTTACGTCGAATTCACGTTGAACATTATTTATTGGTGTGCGATTGTGAACAACAATCAGTGATGCCATCTGGGTCGAATAACGATGCGCCTGAAGACAATTCTAACACTAATAATGCTGTCCATAACATCGATCTGTTTCAGTGATGTGATTGCTACGGCAAATTTCTCGGTTCAAAGCGAACTGGTGGATGTCGGAGGTTACTCGCTTAATTTTAACATTACATCTGGATGCGGATGTGTCCCGACTATTATCTTTGAGGCAGGTGGTGGAAGCGATTCCTCCGTCTGGCTCACTTTAAGTAAAGCAGTAAGTAGTCAAACTGGAGCGACAACGATTACGTATGACAGGTCTGGTTATGGAAAAAGCCAAGCAAACTCTGCCCCTTACGATATTACAAAGGAAGTTGAGGCTCTGGAACAGGGTTTAAAACAGCTCAAAATCAACGGCCAACTCGTGTTCGTCGCTCATTCATATGGTGGATTTCTCGCCGCTTTATTTGCCGCTCGCAACCCGGAACAAGTCGGCGGCATCGTTTTGATTGATGCGAATCTGGCTCCATTTACCACTGATCTTCGACTCAATCAAATAATGAAAGATTATACAAAGAATCGAGAAACAATCCAGAACGAGAATCCAAATCTGATTCGAGTACTCGACGCTTTCGAAGCAACCGTTCACACTATGCGCAAAGTGCAGTTCCCAACGGCTATACCGATTATCGATATCGTAGCTGAAAAGCCGCCTTTTGAAGCAGTGGAAGATACTACTGCGTGGAAGCATACTCATAAAGAATTTGTGCAATCAGCTGCTAACCGCAAAATGGTGATAGCGAACGATAGCGGCCATTTTGTCATGACTGATAAACCTGCATTGGTTGCAGTCGAGATTGTTTCTATGGTGTCCCAGGTGCGATGCAGTTCGACAAAGAACGATAACTGAGTTAGGGGGTCAGGGCTGCAAGTCTGCAACCCTTTCACCGCTCCGCGGCTTTTATCTTTATTTGCTCTTTGACCCCGAGCTCCAGTACAGGTCTGCCCCCAATAGGTGGTTCAATCATGTTAACCGTTTTTGATAGTCATTTCCACATCATCGATTCTAAGTTTCCATTGGTTTCTAACCACTCATATCTTCCTCCTCTATTTACTACGAAAGATTATCTCATGAAAACCAAGCATTTAAATATTGTCGGTGGAGCAATTGTTTCTGGTTCTTTTCAAGCTTTTGATCAGACATACCTTTTAGCAGCTTTACGTAAATTAGGTCCTTCTTTTGTGGGCGTTACACAGCTACCTGATTCAGTTCCTGACAAGGAACTGATTCGCTACCATACTGCTGGTGTACGAGCAATCCGTTTTAATTTCAAAAGAGGCGGATCAGAAGGAGTGAAAAACCTCGAAAGCTTTGCAAAGAGAGTACATGAAGTCGTAGGTTGGCACGTTGAACTTTATGTTGATTCAAACGATTTGTTTGACCTATCTCCTACTCTCCTCAGGTTACTTGCAGTGAGTATTGATCATTTAGGTTTGTCTCAAAAAGGACTTCCCGAGCTGCTTGTTTTAGTAGAAAAAGGGGTCAAAGTTAAGGCTACTGGATTTGGAAGAGTGGACTTTGATGTTGCTTCTGCTTTGAAAAAAATAGCCTCTATTAATCCAGATGCCTTGATGTTTGGAACGGACCTCCCTTCGACACGAGCTCCACGCCCTTTCTCTGATGGGGATATCCAAATAGTTAGAGATATTTTCGACGACGACCTGTTAAACAAAATTTTTTATTTAAATGCCGTTAGTTTTTATAAACCGAAAGAGTCCTTATTCTCACCTGGCCTAAGTTCGTCAAAAAATTTGGATCAGCCCTGACCCGCTTCTTCATATTTAAAATATCCATTGCCATTTTTTGACAACTCTTTTCCCAAACAAACATGCTGCCGAAGGTTACACTCAGCCCAGCACTTGTTGCCTGCTTGTTGAGCTGTAAATTCTGGACAGTTTACAACAAGCGTATCGTCCATAACAACGTGGCCCAAATTAGTAACAAAACTTTTTTTATCTTCCTCTGAAAGAAAAACTCGAATATTACTTAGATATACTGAATCAACCCTTAATTCCTTTTCTCTTAGAAAATCCGAAAGCACTTGAAGAACATTGCTACGAGCAAGATTCACTGTTTCTGCTATGACTTTTCCATTTTCAGCTAGGGACTTCATATGCATAAAGTTTTCGTTTGTAGATAACCAACTCCCCTCACGATTAAGCTCCCCACGAATACGGGCCTCTAAACTAGAATAGCCATCAAAATTGTCATCGTAGCGAATGTTTTTTTCTTTGCTTTGGATTAACTCATTCATTGTTTCTACAAACGCCTCACGGTCACTAGAAAGCATTAAAACTTCAAGCGTCAAGTCAATAAATACTTTGTTCTGGGAATCATAATCAAAAATCATCCCATAGGTTGATTTCCGAGAACAGATGATATCAAAATTATACCAACCCGCACAGCCTATGTGACAGTTTTTGCCTTCTACCACTTCTCTTTCAAGACGATCTCTCGATTCTGTCAGATGAAGTTCATTTGACATGACAAAAACTTTCCCCAAACATTTGTGAATTTCACTACTGCTCGTGGTAGTGCAAGTACGGACAAGCTCTCTAATTCCTCGAGTCACATCATCAAACTGGATATTTTCATCTTTTATCTCACGAATATCAGTAGGTTCAACAGGAGGATGAGGTTCAACAGAAGAGGGAGGCATAAAAATACCTACAAGGCTTGAAAGTGTTCTAACAAGGGCCTGAAAAGAAAGAGAAAAAGAATCTTCCGAAAATTTACGAAAGGCCCTGCCTTCTTTCAACCAGCTGGCAGGTAGGCTCACAAGCCACGCAAGAATACCCAAGCTCACTTCCAACGTAACTACTGTTAGATGAGCAAGTAAGGAAGCCACATAAAGGGCTCGACTCTTAAGGCTCTGACCATGAACTGCGCTATCAACAGCTTTTCTGTAGACTGCCTCAGATAAAAAAC
>JAFITR010000023.1 GCA_017116025.1 Simkania negevensis | reverse complement strand
CCACCAAACTCGTATGCCCCTCCGGGGCAAAACAAAACATTTTTTTGCAAAACTGCCAAACTCGAGCAGGCCTTTGGGCTGAAGAAAAAGTGGAGCAGGGCAAAAGGGACAACAGGACAGCACTTCTGTTGTCCCTGCTCTTCCTGTTGTCCCTGTTGTTCCTTTTTGTCCTTTGCTTATAAGCATCTTGTTCCGTAGAATGCACTCAGGATAATCATCGAGAAAAGAGAGGCATCATGATGGGGGGCAAAAGTGTCAAGCGCGTAGTGGTAACGGGTGGTGCGGGGCAGATTGCCTATAACCTACTGTTTCGCATTGCCAGTGGGGAGATGCTAGGCTTTGACCAGGAGATCGAGCTGAATATTCTCGACATCCCTGGGCAGGAGAAAGTGTTAGAAGGCATCGAGATGGAGATGTTAGACTGCGCCTTTCCTCTGTTGCGCAAAGTCCGCATCGGCTCAAATCCTCACGATATTTTTGGCGATGTCGACTACGCCCTTCTCGTAGGAGCAAAACCTCGCAGTCCAGGGATGGAGCGCAAGGATTTGATGATGGACAACGCCAAGATCTTTGTTGCACAGGGCAAAGCACTCAACGATGTAGCGAACAGGGATGCCAAGGTCCTCGTTGTGGGCAATCCTTGCAATACCAACGCTCTTATTGCGATGAGCTATGCTGATAAAATCTCTCCCAAAAATTTTCATGCGATGACGCGGTTGGACCAAAACCGTGGCAAAGCACAGCTTGCTAGCAAGGCGGGTGTCTCTATCCAGGAGATCAGGAAGATGGCGATCTGGGGGAACCATTCGGCTACCCAAGTACCGGACTTTGTCCATGCTGAGATCGGGGGCAAAAGAGCTTCTGAGGTCATCAACGACGCCTCTTGGTTTGAGAAAGATTTTGTCCAGACGGTACAAAAGCGAGGGGCTCAGGTCCTTGCTGCCAGGGGCAAATCGAGCGCTGCTTCTGCTGCTTCTGCCATCATCGATGCCATCAAAAGTCTCGTCTCTCCTACTCCACAAGGCGAGTGGTTTTCTACCGCTGTCATCAGCGATGGCAACCCCTACGACATTGCCGAAGGGATCTTCTTTTCTTTTCCATGCGCTGCACCAGGAGATGGGTCTTGGAAGATCGTCAGCGGCCTTACGTGGAATGCCTTTTTGCAAGGGAAGATCAAGGGGACGGAGAAGGAGCTACTAGAAGAAAGAGACGCGATCAAGCAGATGCTGCCGTAGCGAAAAGATTAACGAGACAACGAAATGAAACGCAAAGACGCGAAGAACGCAAAGAAACGCAGAGAAAAAAGGATGTATTTTGTTAAAGAACACCTCTTTTTTCTCTGCGTTTCTTTGCGTTCTTCGCGTCTTTGCGTTAAAAATGAATAAATAACTGCAGACAACTATTCAGACATCCCTCTTTCGTCGGGATATCTGAATAGTTACTTGGGAGGAGACGAGATGACCAAACAAGACGCTCTTTTTGAAATCACAAAAGACCACCTAGAGACAGGCTTGAGAGGGTATCCTGTCGGGCACTGCCCAACTTCTTATGTCGATGCACAAAAAGGTCTTTTCTACGCAGGGATAGCGATCGACGAACTCATCGGCTGGGTACCGCAAGAGGTCATCTACCTTCTTTATCAAGGCAAAAAGGGATCTAAAGAGGAGGTCGAGGTTTTTCATGCTAACCTGAAGAAGCGTGCCGGCTGCTCAGACGAACTTAAAAAAAGCATCTGTTCCCTTCCCCGCCAAGGGCATCCGATGAAGCTCTTTTGTGCCGCCCTCCTCCTATGTGGCATGGTTGAAGGAAAGGGGGACTATCGCGAAGACTGCCTCAACCTCATAGCAAAAATCCCTGAGGTTGCCGCTATTGTCATCAACCACCATGCAGGATGGGGTGGCACCAATCCTTCTCTTCCTGATTTAGGCTACATACCTAATTTCGTCCACATGCTCAACGCCCCCGACATTGACAGAAAGACACTGATGCCTGTCTTTCAACTCTTCAACATCTTGCACTACGACCACGGTGGGGGGAACCTCTCGACTTTTATCGGCAAGGCTGTTGCTTCTGGCCTGGAAGACATGTATGGTTCCATGGCGAGTGCGATGTGCGCATTGGCAGGTCCACGTCATGGGAAAGCCAACCAGGACTGTCTCGAGTTTGTCAAGGAAGTTGCTAGCACTTTGGGAGAAGGTGCTACAGAAGAGGAGATGGAAGACCTTTTGCGCCACCGTCTAGCAAACAAACAGCTTGTGTACGGCTTTGGCCACGCTGTCTTACGTGTTGAAGATCCGCGTGCCACTGTGCAGTACGATTACGCCAAACACCACTTTCCCAACCACCCTCTTGTCCGTATCGCCCTTCTTCTTCGCAATGCAGGGACAAAGGTGCTAAAAGAGAACCCCAAAGTAACCAACCCTTATCCTAACGTCGACGCTATATCAGGCACCCTACTCACTGCAGCAGGCTTCCCCCACCCCGAATACTACACCGTCCTCTTCGGCACCTCGCGCGTCGTCGGAATCGCCATCCAAACCGTTTACGAGCGGTGCGAAGCAAGAGGAGGAAAAGGGACTCCTATTGTGCGTCCCAAATATTTTTACCGTCCACGTGAAGAGATATCTTCTTAGCTATGAAGGCCAAAATACTAATTATTGATGACGAAGAGAGCATTTTACAATCGTTACAGCAGATCTTTGACAACAAAGGGTATCGAACAGCAACTGCTGCCAATGGGAAGAAGGCTCTTGATCTAATCACAAGCGAACTCTCTATCCCTTTTGTTCCCGACATCGTCCTACTCGACATCCTGTTACCCGACATAAATGGGCTTGCGCTTTTGCGACAGTTCAAAGAGATCATCCCAGAAGCAAGTATCATGATGATTACTGCTTATGGATCTGTACCACAATGTGTCGAGGCAATGAGACATGGAGCAATCGAGTATATTCTCAAGCCTTTCAACATCGACGAGCTATTGATTCGCGTGGAGAGAGAAATCGAAAACCGTAAGCTGAAAGACCAGGTGGAGTTCCTCTCTAGGAAGGCGATCTTAGAAACAGACAAGGCGTACGTCGAAGGGGAAAGTCCCCGGATGCAAACGATTTACGATCATATCGACAAAATTGCCGCCAGCACCACCAACACGGTTTTTATCCATGGGGAGACAGGCACTGGCAAGGAGATGGTTGCCAGCCGCATCCACGTCAAAAGTTCAAGGAGGAACAAACCCTTTGTTGAGATAAACATCACAGCACTCACTGGTGAGCTACTAGAAAGCGAGCTGTTCGGGCACGAGAAAGGTTCTTTTACAGGTGCCTTACGAACGAAAAAAGGGTTGTTTGAAGTTGCCCACGGCGGCACATTGTTTCTCGATGAGATAGGCGACATGGACCTCTCTATGCAAGCCAAGATCCTTCGCGCGCTACAAGAGAGGAAGATACGTCGAGTAGGATCGACAGAGAACATCGACATCGATATACGCCTCATTACCGCCACAAATAAAAACCTCAGCCAGGCTGTACAAGAAAGGACATTTCGCGAAGATCTTTTCTACCGCCTCAATGTCGTCCCCATCCATCTTCCCCCTTTGCGCGAAAGGAAAGAGGACATTCCAGCCCTTGTCCACTACTTTGTCCAGCTGTACAACAAAGAGTTCCATAGGGAAGTTGTCGACGTCGACAAGGAGGTCTTCACCCTCTTGACCCAATACAACTGGCCCGGAAATATCAGGGAGATGAAGAATCTAATCGAAAGAACAATGCTTCTCGAGGTGCAGGGTCAACATCTGCAAGTAGATCATTTTGCCCCCTACATAAAAGGGGGCCAAGAATTCAATGCCGATGCCATATTAGGGAATGACGATGCCGTCTACGGCAGCAACTTACCCCCTGTCGGCACGCAAACCTCTCTTGCCGATCTGGAAAAAAAGCATATAGAACGCGTTTTACAAGCTAACAACGGCAACAAAAATCAGTCAGCACAAATTCTCGGTATCGACAGGACAACCCTCTACAACAAAATCAAAAAATACAACATTAACGTCTAGCCAATGAAAGTGAGCAAAAAAGGCCATTTTCTCTTTTTAGGTACGGGGGGGTCAATGGGAGTCCCCGTCATCGGATGTGGATGCGCTGTCTGCTCGTCGAAAAACCCTCACGACAAACGCTTACGGGCCGCCGGCATCCTTTCCTACAAGAACAAGAGAATTCTCATCGACCCCGGCCCCGACTTCCGCCATCAAGCTTTACGGGCAGGGGTGACAGCGCTCGACGGAGTCATCATCACCCACACTCACTACGACCACATTGGAGGCATCGACGAACTACGCATCTTTTTCATCAGGGCAGGCAAACCTCTTCCATGCCTCGTCTCACGCGAAACATACGATGCACTAGCAAAACGATACGATTATCTTTTTACCCCTCAACAAGCCAACGACAGCCTCACAGCACAATTTGATTTTCACATCCTCGACAAAAAGCAAGGGGACGTTATTTTTTGCGACATACCGATGACCCATATGGAATACTTTCAAGGTTCTATGGGAATCACAGGGATCAGAGTCGAAGACTTCGCCTATATCTCCGACATCCGCGACTACCCCGACACCATTTTCCAATCCTTACAAGGAGTCAATATTCTAGTCCTCGGCGCCCTACGACACACCTCTTCATATTTACATTTTTCTGTGGAGGAAGCGATTGAATTTGCCAGGGCAGTCGGTGCTGAACAAACTTGGTTAACCCACATCGCACACGAAGTCGACCATGAAACAACTCAAAAGATGCTGCCACCCCAAGTACAACTAAGCTTTGACGGCATGGAACTCAAATTCGGATAAAATGATCACTATTCAAATACCCCGACGAAGGAGGGCTGTTTGATATAGTTACAGACGCAGAAGGTTAACGAGACAACGAAATGAAACGCAAAGACGCGAAGAACGCAAAGAAACGCAGAGAAAAAAAGTCTTCTTTAACAAAATACTCTTTTTTCTCTGCGTTTCTTTGCGTTCTTCGCGTCTTTGCGTTAAAAATGAATAAATAACTACAGACAACTATTCAGACACTCCTCCTTCGCCAGAGCATCTGAATAGTTACATAAAATGAGGTAAAGATATATGCCCGAGACAACAGACGAAGAGAGGAAAACAGAAGAACAGGAAGAAGTATTCGACAAGGAGACACACCGCGCAAGAAACGCTATTCTTGTCGGCATCTACAACAAAAACACCTCCAAAGAGCAGTGCAAAGAACATCTTGATGAGCTAGAACTACTAGGAGAAACGTTTGGTGTGCACACCGCCAGTCGCATCGTTGCTTCTTTGCGTACCCCCGACCCTTCTACTTTTTATGGCAAAGGGAAAGTAGAAGAGATAGAAAAAACGATTGCCACATTAAAATGCGACATTGTCCTTCTCGACCAGGATATCAGTCCAAGCCAACAACGCAACCTCGAACAGATCCTCAAACATCCCGTCATGGACCGAACAGAAGTGATACTCAACGTCTTTGCACAACGCGCCCATACCAAGGAAGCACATCTGCAAGTTGCCCTAGCCAGAGCACAGTATGAACGTCCCCGGCTAAAAAGGTTATGGACACACCTTTCACGCCAACGAGGAGGGGGTGTTTATCTCAAAGGAGAAGGAGAGAAACAGTTAGAGATAGACAAAAGACTCATAGACCAACGCATCGAGAAACTCAAGAGCGCCCTTGAAGAAGTCAAACTATACCGTGAGACGCAAAGACATAGCCGCCTAAAAGCAGAAATCCCCACTTTTGCGATCATCGGCTACACCAACGCAGGAAAATCTACTCTGCTCAATGCCATCGCACAGGCTGACGTCTATACAGAAGATAAGCTCTTTGCCACTCTAGATACAACGACAAGAAAAGCTACTCTATCAAACAAACAAGAAGTATTGATCATCGATACGGTAGGATTCATCCGCAAGCTCCCCCACCAGCTCGTTGCTGCCTTCAAAAGCACCCTCGAAGAGTCCCTTTACGCCGATATTCTTCTACATGTTGTCGATGCCGCCCACCCCGCTGCGCTAGAGCACATCGACACCACAATGGAGGTCCTCAAAGAGCTCGGGGCTGCCGACAAACCGATGATCACCATCCTCAACAAAAATGACTTGTGTGCAGAAGGGATGGGCATCACGAGGTTAAAACTCAAGCTTCCCAGGCCTGTGCAGCTTTCTGCCCTCAAAAAGAGCGGCTTCGATGAACTCGAACAACGGATGATCGAAGAGCTATCAAAAAATCGCACGACATTAAAACTGCGTATACCTCAAAGCCAATACCACCTTGTCAGTACCCTCATCCGCAAGGGGAATGTCCATTATCAAGACTACGAAGACAACGATATCGTCATGCGCGTAGAAATGCCCAACTTCATGCTCAGCCAAGTAGAGCCCTATCTAGACAAGCAATAGATATCACTACGCAGATAGGGAGGGGTCTCTGCGTAGTGACCAATCAATCAGGAATAGTATGTCCATCAGAGAAAAAAGTGTTGAAGAAGAGTGGTCTACTCTTGCGGATGAGCTCTCTTTCAAAAGATCAAAAAACCCCTCTCGTATCAGTGTAATCATCCCAACACACAACAGCAACTCACTACTTAGCTATACACTCTATAGCCTCACAAAACAAAACTACTCCAATCTAGAAATCATTATCGTCAACGCCAGCTCTGACGACCCAACCATCCCCATGGCAAGCATACACGCTCCAGAAATCGTCCGGACGTATACAGTAGCAGAATACAACCGCTTTGAAATGGTCAACAGGGGTATCTCATCCTCAACAGGTGAATACATCAATATCCTCTATCCAGGTGATGTCCATATCTTCCCCTATCTGCTTCACTATATAGCCTCCATAATCCAAACAAATGAGAACCCGAGCCTCGTCTATGCCGGCAGCATGCTGCAGGTTGGGAACACCCCCCACGCTCTCCTACACAGAGAAATAACAAAAAAGCTGCTACGGAATGGACATCAGCCCTCCATCCTACAATCTTGCTGGTTCCGCAAAGATGTTTTTCGACTGATAGGAAAATTCGATGCCTCCTTCCAATTGCGCGCAGGCTATGAATGGCTATGCCGCTTCTATAACCACGGCGGACTCGAAGCCGTACGAGGAAAACGTATCGCAATTGATTACTACACCCCCTCCATCACACAACGACAGATCATACAGCATTTTCTTGAGACGTGGCGCGTGATCAAGCGTCATTTCGGAGTCAAAAGCGCCCTTGTCTGGCTCATCAAACAAAAAGACACTACGCGCCTCATCCAAAAATGGCTTCTAAAGATAAAAACAGCTCTCCTCGGACGCTAACTCATTTTTAACTCCGCTTTCATCTAAGCCAACAATCTGTTATAATCGTCAGCAAAAGCAACCCTCCACCCATTCCGCATGTCAGTTTCTATATCATACCGTCCTAGCTCTAAGATCCTTCTAGCCGTCGTTTTTATGATGCTTGTTGTTGTCACCGATAGTCTGATGGCTGTCCTAATCAAGCTCACCTCCTCACATACCTCTACAGAGTTAGCTATTTTTATACGTAGCGCAATAAGCTTAGTCTTGCTATTTTTTTGGATTGGATGGAAATGTAATAAAAAAGAAAAAACTGCGCCTCTGCTAAAAACGCAATACCCTCACCTTCACGCGATCCGAGCAATCGCCGGAACGGGAGCCCTGCTCACCTATTTCTATGCACTTAAAATGCTCCCTCTACACATCGTTACTCCCCTCTACTACACCATTCCCATATTTATTCCTCTCGTCGGATGGGTCTGGTTACGCAACCCCATTTCTATCAAGACATGGGTGGGCATCGTTGTAGGCTTCCTAGGTATTCTATTGATCGTCAATCCCGGCTCGGAGTTTTTTCAAATCGGTTCCTTTCTCGCCATCATCTCCAGCATCCTCACTGCAACAGCCTTCATCGCCATCATAAAACTCAACCGTACAGAACCCACACACCGTACATTGTTTTACCACTTCCTTCTTTCTGCACTTGCAACAGGAATTTTTGCCATCAAACCAGAAAATTGGATCAGCTGTCCCACAACCGATCTAATCATCCTCCTCTTTGTCGGTATTCTCGGACTGCTCTACCACACCTTCCTCACAATCAGCATCAAATGTGCGCCTCTAAAACAAACATCCCCGCTACTCTACCTAACCATCGTATTTGCCCTCTGTTTCGACGTAGCCCTATGGGGTAAAACAATCGCTTTTAACTCCATCATAGGGAGTTCCCTCATCATCACCGGTGCGATCCTCTCCACCATCCTCAATCACCAAAAAGAGAGACCGCTATCACAGCAAGCCATCCAACAGACCGCTGATCCAGCAATTCTCGCTAACAACCGACAAATATTTACAACCAAACAGGCACTGAATATAAACGCGAAGATCGCGGAGAAAGTAAAGACAATACAAAGAGCAACGAGAATTGCTACAGCTGATAAAGCTTGACTCCCCCCTTATCGGAATCGGACTGAATATAACGCGAAGATCGCGAAGAAAGCGAAGACAATACAAAGAGCAACCAGAATTGCTGCAGCTGATAAAGCTTGACTCCCCCCTTATCGGAATCGGGCTGAATATAACGCGAAGATCGCGTAGAAAGCTAAGACAATACAATTAGCAACGAGAATTGCTACAGCTGATAAAGCTTGACTCCCCCCTTATCGGAATCGGGCTGAATATAACGCGAAGATCGCGAAGAAAGCGAAGACAATACAAGCAGCAACCAGAATTGCTACAGCTGATAAAGCTTGACTCCCCCCTTATCGGTAGGGTATAAAATCGCTCATTTTTTGGAAGAGTGGCAGAGAGGCTAAATGCATCTGTCTTGAAAACAGAAGTTGGGAAACCAACCGGGGGTTCGAATCCCTCCTCTTCCGTCTTTTTTTAATCTTTTTATGCCTTGCATCGTGCTTCGAACAAAAAAACATGCGCGACATAGTAGGCTGGACAAAAAACCGACCAAAGGCCGTGCAAGCAACTATAGCCCAGTCTAAGCAAAGGGCCGAAGATCCAAGTGTAGAGCTGGGTAACGGTAGAAATAGAAAGAGCTGAAAAAGGAAAAAGGCTCAAACAACAACGTGAAAGGCTTCTTGATCGTTTAGAGGGAAAGGAGCCTACTCTTTGGAAAGAGGTAGAATTTTTAGTGGAGCAAAAGCAGGCTGCAAGCTATAAAAAGGCAATTGAATTGCTTCTTAATCTTCGAGATCTTGCCGTACGCAATAGAAAGGAGGATTTCACTTCAAGGCTGAGGACTATACGGGAGAGAAATAAGCGTAAGTACTCATTCATTCAATCTATGGATAAGGCTGCTCTAGTGTAACATTTTGAGAGTCTGTTTTGGTTTCGTAACCGAGAGCTGTATATCCCTTGAGTCGTTTTTCCCACATCCTTCCAAGCATGGGCACTTCATAGTCAATATAGTCGAAAATGACTACTTCTGATTTGGTTTGATGAAGCCTATGCAGGCGTCCTGCATATTGCGCGAGGGTACCTTTCCATGAGACGGGCATTGCTAAGAAAAGTGTATCTAAGCGCGCATAGTCAAAGCCCTCTCCTAAGTATCTTCCAGTGGAAATAATAAGTAATTCTTCGCTATCTGACAAGTTTTGCAAATGTTGTTCCACTTCTTTTCTTTCTTTGGTCTTTAATCCTCCATGGAAGATGATCAGATTTTTTACGAAGGGCTGAAAGGTATTTCGAAAGTATTCTACGTGTTCTTTTCTTTCTGTAAGAAAGAGAGGAGTTCTTTTTTCTTCCAAGGCTTTTAAGACATCATTGAAGATCATTTCATTTCTTTGGTGATCTAAAATCAATGCCTTATAGATATCTTGGATCGATGGTTTTTCTACAGAGGCTAGATGGCCAGGTAGTTGAAAGGGTGTCATTCTTGGAATAATAAAATGTTGAAATGGGCGAGCTAATGCTTGCTGCTTCGGATCGACCCTGTAGCGAATAGGGCCACACTGCATGAAGATGATGGGATGGTGCCCATCTTTTCTTGTGGGGGTGGCTGTGAGGCCTAGAACATACTTAGCACGACATGTTTTGGTAACCGCTTCAAAACTGACTGCCGAAAGGTGATGACACTCATCTACAATCACATGTCCATACTTTTCCAGGATTTCTTCCATGTGTTCTTTTCTGGAAAGACTCTGGATAATGGCGATGTCAATCTCCCCACTTGGTTTAAATTTCCCTCCGCCAATTTCTCCAATCTTTATTTTTTCTTCATTCAGGAAAGCTTTGAGGCGCTCTTTCCATTGTGATAGTAGCTGTTTTCTGTGGACTAGTATGAGCGTGCTTCGTTTTCTCTGAGCAATCATACTTGCCGCTACAACAGTCTTTCCAAAAGCTGTTGTGGCGGATAAGACACCAATATCGTGTTGCAGTAAGGTTTCTACAGCTTTTGCTTGCTCTGGATAAAGCTTTCCCAAAAATTCTGTGTTTAGGCTTTTTCCACTTTCACGCTCATCTTGAACCTCTAAAGCTATTTCTAGATCAATAAAAAGCTGTTTCAGGTCCTCAAAACACCCTTTGGGTATAGCAAAATATTTTCCAAGGTCTTCTGCACAACAGATAATGCGTGGTTTTCCGAAAGTCGACAAACGCATCGATTGGGCTTTATAGAATTCTGGGTTTTGGAATGCTGCTAATCGGAGAATCTGATTCTGTAGGCCGGATGGCAATGATTTCTTTTCAAGAAAAATTTGATTGCTCAAAACGACACTCACACTCTTGGGAAGTGACCCTTGGATTGTTTTTGCATTGCGTTTCTTTTCTGATGCTTTTTGCCATGGCTTTTCATTTTCTTCTAGAGGAAGTTGTATGCCTAAGATTTCCCCTTGAAGTTGTGCGTTTTGTACAACTTCTCTGACTTGGTCAGGAGAGACTTTTTGGATTTCCGATAAAAATTTCCACTGGTCAGGATATGGTTCAAAGTGTTCATCAATGAAAACGCTATTTCCTTTTTCTCGTGGTCCAGACTGCAAGGGGAGGGCTATTAAGTTGCCAAATCCACCAGAAGGCATAGTGTCTTGGTTGGGAAACAGACGGTCATAAGAGTCAAAACCTATTTCAGGGTATTCCTTCATGGTTTCTGTAATCAGAAAAGCTCCAAGTTGACGAGCTTCTTTGGCATTAACGGGTTCTGTAAAAAACATCCATACATGTGCACCGTTACCTGACCGAGAACGTTCAATGTATGCCGGAATATTTTTCTTGCGACAGGTGATTAGAAAAGCTGAAATATCAACTTGCCAGCTTTTTTTATCAAAATCTGCGGCGAGAAACCAGCAAGTTTCATCCTTAAGTAAGGGATAGACTCCCATGGTGCTTTCACCATAGAACGAATTACGTTGAGTCTTTGTGGGAGAATATCCAGCAAGATGTGCAAAAATTAGCTGTTCGGAAACGGGAGTAAAAGCTTGATGCAGGCAGTTACTACATTTGACTTTGGGCTTTTGGCAAATTCCCCTTTTCCATTCGTTAGCGCACACAGGTGAATATCCAGATTTGCCAGATTTATTATTGGTCCAACGTTTTGGAAAGACATCTTCCCTACCTCGAAACAGAGAACAGAATAGAGCTATCTTTTCCTTGCTTGGGGAGTTTTGGTGTATTGCGGTGGTTGGAGAAGGCAGAGCTGTTTCTTTTTGAATAGCGTCTAGCTGCCCAAGAAGCTCCCGTTTTTCTTTTTCGATTTCTTCCAGGCGCTTGAGCAGCAGCTCTTTATTTGTTTCTATTATACTTATCATGAGGGTGAGCTATTCTTGTTATTTTTAGCCTTATCAAAAAGGCTTATAAGCTCTTTTTCTGAAACAGGCTGGTAATTCCAAACCTCAACGCAAAGATTGAGCTGATTATTAATAATCTTGTTGGGGCGTTTTTCATGAATATGACCGTGGCACTGAAAGTGAGGCGGTGGCTCTGGGCTGGGGTGGTGGATAAGCTCTATTTCATGACAACCAAGCTTTATAAAAGCAGATTCTAAAACAACAGAAAACCCAACTTTGTACAGCTTGCTGGGAGTACCATCATGGTTCCCACGAATACATACCTTTTGCCCCTTAAGCTGCTGAAAAATTTCTTGAAGATGTTCAATGCTTCCTAGTCCGAAATCACCTAGAAAAAATACAAGGTCTTCATCATTGATCAGTGAATTCCAGTTTTTAATGAGCGCTTGATTCATCTCTTCTACATCGGTAAAAGGCCTTCTCGTATAGCGGATGATGTTAAAGTGTGAGAAGTGAGTGTCTGCGATGAACCATTTATTCAAGAGAGGGCTCCTTTTCTTGGATAAACTTTAAGCCCTTCTCTGTAGTTTTGTATCGCTGTAGAGGGCTTTTTGGTTTTTCCGGTATTGTCCTTGCAAGGTAGCTCTTTTCTAATAAAGGGTTTAAATAATTGTTCACAAAGGTTTCGCGGTGGCTGAATCCGGCTGCTTTCATGAGATCAGAGGATTTTTGAGGTTCCTTACACAATCTTAATATTTCTACTTCTGCTTGCCTGTTAGCTTGTCCGGTAGCTTGTCCGGTAGCTTGTCCGGCAGGCTCTTTTTGGGGAGATTTTTCCTCTATTCTAGGGGAGAAAGTTACTACAACACACTCTGTTCGCTCCTCCCACTTGGGCGGTGGGTTGCTATTTTCTTTACATCTGTCGAGGATATTAAGGGTTCCTGACCCCCATGACTCAATGACACCAGCACAGTAAAAGGCATTTGCTATGATGGGATTCCAGGGCCTGGATTCATGGGGTTGCGTTAACTTTTTAGGAGTTATGCCAAAATGGAAGGTTCCTGGATTAATAACTTCCAAATGGTCATCGTACATAGCTATAGCGATCGCCCCACCAGCAAAGGTGTAATCCCGGTGGCAAATAGCATTTGCAACAGCTTCGCGAAAAGCTAAGGGTGGGTAGAGGGGGTAATCCTCTCGACGCATTTTTCCCGAGACACGCTTGCCTGCTATTGGCATATGGTCATAAAGAAAGTTCTCAGCTCTCCTGAGAACTCCAAAGGCGTGGTCTTTGTACCAGCGGTTATCTGCAAACTCAGCTAGGCGATCGTTACCACGAAAACGTGCTACTTTGATGGAAAATTGAGGGAAAGTCGGATCAAAAGCATCGCTTTTTCCATAGAGAGCAATTGCTGCGTTAAGTAGTTTATCTTCCTTCATGAGCTTGAGGCCTCGAAGAATGAACTCTATATTTAAAGATTTTTTTGCATTAATACGACCAAGTTGGATGCCGTTTTGAAAGGTTGCTTGAATTTCTTCTTCATCGAGATCTGAAATACTAAATTCCTCTGGAGCGTACTCACTTTCCCAGCGATGGTTTCCATAAAGTTTTTCCATAAGGCGTTTTTCATATTCTTCTCTTGGCATGATGGAAGTAGTAGGGCCATGGCGCAAGTAAGCACGGTCTTCATAAGTGTAGAGGCCTTGTTTTCCTGTGACTCTGACGACAATTACTTTTAATTTTTCTGAAATGGGAATTGTTTCGACTTTAGGAAACGCAGGAGGAGAAATTAGGCGGTGTTCGCCAACTAATTTTTCCATAGTTTTTGTTGTGACTTCTTGGCCTTTGATATTTCCTTTGTCATCTATGCCGTAAAAGACCCATCCACCAAGACCATTCAAAAGTGCACAAACGGTCTTTGTACCCTGTCTTTGTTGTGAGGTCGTTTTTTTGAATTCGATATCTTCTGACTCACCTTCTTTGATGAGTTTTTCCAATTCTTTTAAATTCATAGCCGCTTCCTACTCTTCAGTGATGTCAGGAAGGGTGAAGAGGCCTGGATCTTCTTGATTGATTTCTTCAACAAGTTTGCGCACTTGTTCCCAGCCTAGTGGGGATGGCTTAGCACGCCCATTTTCCCAGCGGCTAATTGTAGGAAAGGTAATATTTAAGCGAGCTGCAAATTTTTCTTGAGATAATCTGAGATGTTTTCTTACAGAGCGCAGAAACTGTGCAATGGGTGTCAAGGTTTGTGTAGTCATGATGACCTCCTGTTTTGATTGCTCAGAAGATAGATCATTTGAGATAAGCAAGCAAGAGAAAAACTCATTTTATATTTTTGCTTAAAGCAATATGCTCTTGCAAAAATCTGCACATTTTCTGCACACTAACATGCCGTAACGAGCAGTAATTTCCAGTGGTTGTTAAGTAAAAAATTAGGCCTCTGCAGAGGAAAAGTCAACTGGAAAGTACTGATTCTTGCTGATTGAAATGGCTTTAAGTCGGACTTGAAAACAGAAGTCCTTTCACGAGGACCGTGGGTTCGAATCCTACCTCTTCCGTTTCTTTTTCTATCTCATACGCGGCTGTCAGCCCGATTGTAACTTTTAGTATATGTCGATCATTTCTGTGCCAAAAAG
>JAFITR010000022.1 GCA_017116025.1 Simkania negevensis | reverse complement strand
GTGCTGGTTAAAGATCGAACTCACGTTAACATAAACTCAAAACTCACGTTACTAAAGGTGTTCTTCTTTGATCGCTCTTTGAAGGAGCTGCTTAACCGCGTCTTTAGGAGTAAGGTTTTCATATAGGATGGCATAAACGGCTTCTGTGATAGGGAGAGGCACATGGTTTTTTTTGCCAAGCTGCCGGACAGAGACACAAGAATAACATCCTTCGACAACCATCCCTATTTTTTCTCTCGCTTTTTCCATAGAGAGGCCTTGTGCGAGCAAGCGTCCAAACTTATAGTTTCTACTATGGGGAGAGAAACAGGTAACACAGAGGTCACCCATACCTGCTAAGCCGTTGAGCGTCTCTGATCGGCATCCTTTTGTTACAGCGAGCTTTCGCATCTCATGTAAGCCGCGCGTCAGCAAAGCCGCCTTGCTATTGTCCCCAAATCCTATTCCATCCGATATCCCGCATGCAATAGCGATCACATTCTTCATCGCCCCACAAAACTCTATACCTGCAATATCACTATTGGGATAGACACGAAAAGAATGCGTCGTGAAAGTTTGCTGAATCAAATGCATCACTTCATTATTGTACGCCGAACAGACAACAGAGGTGGGGAGCCCCATAACGACCTCTTCAGCGTGGCTAGGGCCACTAAGACAACCAATCTGAGCTCGCATCGATTCACCAAACACATCGGCTATCACATCTGAAAAGAGCATGCCAGTGTTTTGTTCAATGCCTTTCGAAGTGATCACAATAGGACACGACGGAACACCCAAACGTTTCACTTCTTCAAAAACAGGACGTACCCCTGCCGATGTTACCCCCTCAACAAGCAGCTCTTTGCCCTTCACAACGTCGGCAAGATCTGTAGTAAAACGAACGTTGTCAGGAATTGTCGCCCCGGGAAGGTGAGGATGGTTACGTGTTGCCGTGACTTCATTAGCAAGCGCGGTATTGCGCGCCCATACCGTCACCTCGTGACCTTTTGAGGCGAGCAACGAAGCTAGGCACGTTGCCCACGAACCTGCTCCCAGATAACCAATATTCAACGGTGTGTTGCTATCTTTTACCATATCTTCAAGGGGTTACATATGCAGAATAAGGTCCTTTACGCCCCTTCCACTCGTCCAGCAGCTCCTGCGTAGGATAGTAAAATTCTGGTGCAAGCTCTATAGGGAGCGCAGAAGGTGGTGATCCTGTGATGGCAGAAAGCCGCTCTCTGTCCAACTTCTGCAACAATTGCTGCAATGGCTCTATGCTATCAGCTCCAAAACTATTTTTCAATGGAGAGTAACACGCTTCTCTAGGGCATAGCAAGGCAGAGCTTTTAGCAACGTATTCGAGGATGTCAAAAATAAAATATTCAAACTTCCATGCATTAGGCTCTGGCGGCTCAACCACAATCCCATCGCTTGTCCGCAGACAAATCTTTTTATGTGCTGCATGCAAAGGAAGGGCTATACTCGGATCCGAAGCGATTTTTTTTACAAAGGCCATATCCATACAGAAGAGGCTAATATTCGCACAGTTATATGACAAAGCACCCGAGGCATCCCTCTGGACCGCCTCCTTAGCAGGAATCTCCGAATACTCTACGACAGCAGCCTTGTTTTTTCTATTAACCAATACCCCTACCTTCTCATTTTCGTCACGCCGTTCAACTACTTTGATTGTCACATCATTGCCATGCCTAAGGTGACAACCAGTCAGCTCTGCATCAAAAGGATCGGCGAGGGGGTTGTCTACCTGGATAAACATCAACGTATCAATCCCCGCCTGCTGCCACTGCTGCCATACCCCTTGCCGGTAGAAATGGTATAAAGATGAACCGTTGCCATCCGGGCCCGATGCGATCGATGAAGGCTCAAATATCGTCTCTGAGGCTGAAAAGAAGAGATTGTGCTCCTCGTTAAGCAAAGGCAGTGTACCCTGTAGAAAAAATGAGACCCTTTCTTTTTCTAAACCAAAGAATTTGTTGCTCTCAAAAAACTCGACAATCGTTTGATGATTGTATGGAGAGGTCATAATCGCTAACGGAAGCTGTATACCTACCTGTTTCGATGCCGCACGTACTCTGCCACAAAAAAGCTCGAACAAGCTCTTGCGCTTGACAAGAGTCACGGGATAGCATCCTTTCGGACCGTCGTAACCCAAACGTGTACCTTGCCCGCCTGCAACGATCAAACACCCCACCCTGCCACACGCAATAGCTCCTTTGCCACGCTCATAATCCTCACGACGACCACTCACCTCATAGTGGGAAAAAGGTTCTATCTTCCTATCTGTTTCGTTCCTTTCGCGCCTCAAAATATTTTGTTGGCAGGCAAAAAGGGCAACGTCAAGCAGCTTTACTTGGCTAGCAAGATTGTTCTTCGCATCTTCCGGCAATGCTGTCCAGCAAGAGAGAAGATGGTCTTGGGAAATAGGTTCCAGCTTATTTCGTAGGCTGGCCAGCAGATCTAGCGGCTGGTTTGGCTGGGGCGTTATCATCGTGCGTCGCTTTGGCAAGTTGCTTTGTAAAGAATTCAGGATTTTCATCGAACCGCTTGTTATTCAGATAGGACGCCATCACTTCTCGATAAAATTTGCTGACTCTTTGATCATCAGCTACAGCCCAATGGTCCATAATGGTACTCGCCTCTCTCGGCCTCATCCGCGCCAAAATCGCCCCCACTCTATTCGCTTGAAATTGCTGAAGATGCTTTGCTACAACCTCAGATTTTTTGCCTGAGAAAAGATCGGCCTGCAAAGCAACGTCTTCTTGAAACTTATGTTTAGAGATCTCATCAAAAATGGCTAAGTCCTTCTCAACACGTTGGGAATACCCCATGACCTCTTCCAACATATCTTCGTAGCTACGCAATTGCGCCACCATATTCAGTGTAAGCCTGCTCTCCGATTTCCAGTCGACCAACATTTTGGCAGCAAGGGCGTTCAGCTCCTCCTCTATCTGTGAAGGGACAGGCTTCTGTAAACTTGAAGTTGTTGGTGCCATCACCCGCGACGGCTTCGTAGACTCCTTTTGCCCCTTCTCCTTCAGGTAATATGCTCCAGTAAAGGCAAGAGCACCACCAACGACAAACGCAATCAGTACGGAGAGAAATCTTTTCATGCAACACCTCTACAATGGCTGTTTTTTGCCTTTTTTGTACTTTATAGTAGCAAGTTCATCGAGGGCTTTAGCTTCTTTCGTCTCAATGTTTTTTCTCCAGAGAAGGAATTGTTTCTTTCTTATGTTTTCGAGAGCTTTCTTCTCTTTCTGCGCCGTCACCACTTCCTTACGCTTGGCTTCGACAATGTTACCCAAGCGCATTAAATTGTCCTCTTGTGTGAAGATTTTTCTCCTCACTTTTTTTAAGTAGTTGGAATACTGTGTCAAAGTCTGTGCTAATGCAACTTTTTTGCGCTGCCTGCTAAACTCCTTCTCTACATCCTCCACTTCTTTTTTTAAATCATCGAGTATCTTCTGCTGCTCTCGTAACTCTTTTTTGGCCATCCCCAATGCTTTCTGAGCAAACTCTTCCGCCTTTTGACGGACTTTTAACACTTGCTCCAATTTAAAACGAAACTTCATCATAGTTCAAATATAACTATTCAGGCCCCTGTTGCAGGCCTTCAGCCTGCTTATCTAATCTTATTCATACCCAGGGCGTTGCCCTGGGCTGTTGCAATTTCAGGCCGTTGGCCTGATTTTTAGGCCAAAGGCCTAACATTGCAACAGCCCAGGGCAACGCCCTGGGTATAGGCAACCCAAATAATGCAGGCTGAAGGCCTGCAACAGGGAGCTGAATCATTACGTTCAAATAATGGTTTCCTTGCTATTTCATCGCAGCATCGATGATTCCTTTCAACTGTTCTTGTGTCTCTTCGTAGAGGAAGCGCTCACTCGACTTCTGTTTTAAAAACTCCTGTATTTTATCGATAAAAGCAATCGCACAGTCTATGCTCTGACTGGATCCACTCTGATAAGCACCAATATTAATGAGGTCTTCCGCTTCTTTATATACTTGTAACAAATCTCGCAGCTTCCCTGCCCGATACATCTCCTCCTCAGAGACGATATCTGGCATGACACGTGATAGACTTTCAAGAACACTAACAGCGGGATAATGGTTCGACGTAGCAAGCTTACGCGAAAGGACGATGTGACCATCGAGGATCGACCGCACCGTCTCAGCAATGGGATCATGGAGGTCATCACCTTCGGTTAATATGCTATAAATGCCTGTGATAGAGCCTCGGTCGGAGTTTCCCGCACGCTCAAGCAACTTCGGCAACTGTGCAAAAACAGAAGGTGTGTAGCCCTTCGTAGTAGGTGGTTCTCCAATCGCAAGGCCTATCTCCCTCAAGGCCATAGCATAGCGTGTGATGGAGTCCATCATAAGAACAACATTTTTCCCCAGGTCACGAAAATACTCCGCTATCGCCGTTGCTACACTGGCACCCTTTGTCCTCAAAAGCGCTGCCTGATCAGAAGTTGCCACAACAACAACCGAACGCTCAAGCCCCTCTGGACCCAGATCTTTTTCTAAGAACTCCCGGACTTCCCTTCCTCGTTCTCCGATAAGAGCAATGACATTGATGTCCGCCGAAGACATTTTTGCGATCATCCCTATCAACGTCGACTTGCCAACTCCCGACCCAGAAAAAATACCAAAACGCTGACCTTTTCCTGCAGTACACGTCGCATCCAACGATTTGATGCCGGTAACCAGCTTCTCCGTCACCCTCATCCGGGTAAGAGCATTGGGCGGAGGGGCTGACACAGGATAATAAGCCTGTACATGAACCGGCCCTTTGCCATCAATCGGATTACCCAAGGCATCGAGAATACGTCCAGCAAGACATTCGGAAACTTTTACCTGATGAATCGCTCCCGTAGGTCGTACTTCTGCGCCGGGAGCGATCCGTCCCATCTCTCCGATAGGCATCAACAGTACTTTCTGATCTTTAAAACCTACAACTTCTGCAAGAATATACGAACCGTCACTGCTATGGATACCGCATACCTCTCCGACTGCAACAGCAGGGCCCATCGACTCAATAAGCAATCCGATGATATGCGTCACCTTACCGCTCAAGCGCACACCTCGCCACTCTTCAATATGCTCTTGTTCTCTTCTAAGTGACCACTGCATGACTTCTACAAAGGGTTCTTTTGTGTAAGGGAATGGAGATTGTCATTGAAATCTTCAAGCTCACGATCTAACGTAAAATTCAACAAACCTAGAGGGCTCTCAATGAAACAATTACCCGGAAGGATGCCTGGATCGGCGATCACCTTGATTCTTGCTCCGTCACGCTGTTCATAAACATCAAGGTAATTTTCAATCCGTTTATAGTCGTCAGGTGCTAAAGAAATAATCGTCTCTGTATCTTTGATGATGGGTTTGGCATGAGCCAAGAGGTTATCTATGTGGGATTTCAAAATTTCCCTGTCTTTCAACTGCTGCTGAATGATTTTTTTTGCTATTTTTAAAGCAAAATCGATCAATTCTGTTTTGACCTGTTCAAATCCCTTAAGCTGCTCCTCCTTCATCTTATCAGCGATCGTGCCAACAATGGACATTGCCTGTTGACATTCCTCCTCTGCCGCCTCATATCCTTTTTGATAATATTCTTCTTGCGCTTGAGAAAACCCTTCCTGATGGCCTTTTCCTTTTCCTTCGTCTAATCCCTTGCGATAGCCTCCCTCTTCACCTTCCTTCCACCCCTCTTCAAAGCCAGCTTTCTTCCCCTCTTTCAACCCTTTTTTATACCAAAATTCCTCCAACGCCTGAAGACCTTCCTCCTCCTTCTTGCTCTCTTTTTTCAAACTTCCTGAAGGCGTGCAGAAGATCACCCCACACGCCTCTTCTCCCTTGATAATCTGTTTTGAAGAAGAGGGTTTACGAGATGATTTCATCCCCGCCACCCTTGCCTGATATTAAGATTTTACCCTCTTCATCAAGCTTGCGTATAATGTTGACGATCTTTTGTTGCGCGGCATGAACAACAGAGGCCTTGACAGGTCCCATAAAGGCCAACTCATCCTTGATCGTACTAACCTGCCGTTTCGATATATTCTTGAAGACTTTATCGACCACACCTTCATTAGCACCTTTGAGGGCAACGATGAGGTCGTCTTGCTCAATTTCTTTAAGGAGAGCCTGCGTCGACTTATCATCGAGAAGGACAAGATCATCGAAAACAAACATCAATTCTTTGATCTCCGTGGCAAGGTCAAAGTCTTTCTCACTGATCTGCTCCATAATAAACTGCTCTGCTGTAGGGGTAAGGCTGTTGAGGATGTCGGCCACAATTTTCACTCCTCCAACTTCCTTCTTAATTCTCCCCGTAGCGACAGAGGACAAGCTGTCTTTTAACGTTTTTTCCATCTCTTCAACAATATCAGGATCCGTATCTTCAAGGACGGCAAGCCGCATCACGACCTCTACCTGCTTCTCTTTAGGTAGAGCCTCGATAATGCGTGCAGCATGAACGGATTCAAGGTAGGCCATAATCAACGCAACAGCTTGCGACTGCTCGTGGCGGAAAAATGTTGCTAGCTGCTTAGGATCAATGCGCTTGAGGATATTGAACGCACGCTGCTGCTTCGGCTGAGCAAGGTCATCAACAAGCTCCGACGCACGCTCAGCCCCCATCATCTGCGCAAGAATACCGTAAAGGTAGTCACGACCACCACTAGAAGTCAATGTCGTCTGCTTCTGAAGTCGCTCGTAGAAATCTTTTGTAATCCTCTCCGTCAACTCTTGAGGGACATAATGCATCTGGCCAATCCAGTATGAGATCTTTTTGATCTCATCCTCCTTGAGCTGCCTCATGATCTCCGATGCCCATTTCTGCCCTAGAGCAATTAAAAGAAGAGCCGCCTTTTGCGGATTGCTCAGTTGGCGATAGGTGCTCTCTGCGTCAAATCTGTCCATAACTCCCTGCCATTACTTTTATCTTTGAGGAGAGCAAGACCACTCTTTACTGTTGTTCAAGACCAAATTCTATCTCCTCTGCCAACCATTCTCGAATGACCTCCAAGACGGCTTGAGGATCATTTTGTATGCGTATTTTGATCGACTCAATCATCGCTTCTAGCTCCATCAAGGAGCTTTCTTCTGTGTATTCATGCTCTTCCTCTTCTTCTTCGAGGAGAGGAGGCTGCATCATATGGCGTTTCCAGAAGCGATTAAATGTCCAAAACATAGCGATAACGACGAGGAGGATAAATAACACGGTCACTGTTTTTGTCCCTATTTCTATCACATCACCCCATGTTTTATCTTCAGCACGTTGAGTAATAACCGTCTTGTCAAACTCAACAAAGTCAACGGCAGGAGCGATTACTGCCCCTCCATAGCCTTCAAGGATCTTGGTAAGCTGACTCTCTACTTCTGCTTTAATCTGCTCAGCATTACGATGGCCTGCCTGAACAGCCTCTTCAGGCAAATCGGCACCACTGTCAACGGCGATCGTCTTGTCAATCATGACAGCAATAGAGATGCGCTGAATCTGCCCAGGCTGGGTCTGTATCTTGATATGGTCAACAGGCACAGCCATCTGTGTGTATTGCTGGCTTCTCTTCTCTTGCCTGTTCAAGAGCTCTGCCCCGCCAGCGACTGCACCTGCCACAGCTTCCGTATTAGTGCCTGGGGTGCCAACCTCTGACGTTTCTCTCTCAGTGAGCTGCAAACCAGATTCCGTTACACTCAAAGCAACAGGATCACCCAAACTAATCCCATTGACCGTACCGCTAAATACTTTCCTCTCTTGTGAACTTCTCTCCCTGTTTAGGACAACTTGAATACTAGAGTAAAAGTTTTCTCGGCCAACGATCATTGCAAGCATGCCGTCGACTTTTGTCTTGATGCGCTCTTCCAAAGCCATCTCTGCAGCACGTATGAGGTCTATTTCTCCATTAGGATCGATCGCTTGATATAGCTTGCCATCAGTATCAGAAATGGCAATCATATTGGGGGCAAGCCCACGGACGGCACCGGAGATGTGATAGGTAATAGCACGCAGCTGAGAAGTGCCCAACCGCGCTCCTGGCATCAAATCGAGGATAATGGAGGCCTTGGTTTTGTACATCGTACCACCAAAAGGACGCGGGGGAGCCAAGTCGATCACCACACTGGCTGAGGTAATATTGTCGTACTCGGTAACATCTCTTTCAAGCTGTCCTATCAATGCCCGCATCTCAAGGATTTGCAGCTCTTTTTCCCCTTTGATCCAGGTGTCTTGGTCAAATAATTCAAAGCCTTTGGAACGGTTTAGCTGCGGCAACCCAATCGCCGCCAAGTCCATACGTATACGGTGCACTTCTCTTTCAGCAACCAAAATCAAAGTGTCAGCCTTGATCTTATAGGGGATCCTCGAACTGTCGAGATAGGCTTTAATCTCTGCTGCATCATTTATAGTAATGCGACCTACAGGGTAGAGCGCATCGTAGCGCGTAGAGACTGCCCCTACGACCAAAAAGATCAACACACCAATCAAAAACAGGGCCGCAAGAATAACCGTGAACTTCTGATAAATCTTGATCTCACGCCAAATTCGGGCAAGCTGATTCCCAAGGTCTCTGAGAAATTGCAAATTCATACATCCTACCTAAAGACTTAGCCTCTGCCAACAAGTCGGCCCACAATCCGTTACACCACCCTTGTAAAACACTTCAAAAAAGAAATCAAAACTTTTCCACTTCATAGGGGCGTTGTTGCATAAATAACCAGTGAGCCAGTGAAGATCAGCGGTTAATTGTCAGGGCGATTTTATCAAAAACGATTTGGCAACAAGAGCATATTGATTATCAATAGTTTATGATGTTTAAAAAAGCATCTCTGTGCGCTCTGTGATCTCTGTGGTATCATCTTTTACACCACAGAGATCACAGAGCACACAGAGAGAAGAGTTTGTGATATCGATCCCAATTAACACTGACCATCAAGTTCCTTTTGGTAAAACCGCCCTAAACAAAGCCCTTGGAATAATACCTTTGATCATGTTTTTGTTGATGTGGATGAGGGGAATTGACTTCACTCTTTGTCACGCCCATTCATTATGTTGGAGGAGTTATGTCATCAACCATGGCAAGTGAAACAAAGCTCTTAATGTTGCCTTCCTCAAGCGCAGACTTTTGTTTTCGCAGCCAGCTCGAAGGCTTTTTGTGTTCTAAACGCTGGATTGACCGTGTGCTCGTAACACGAATTATCACCGTTACAATCCCTATCTTCAGCTTTTTTGACACCCTATGGAATATCGTAGAAGGCACCCTCAACACCTTTGCTCTGCTTACACACGTTATTAAAAGCAACGGGTTTTCTTCTACGACAAGGGGAAAACTCCTTTCTTTTGCCAAAGAGACAGTTTTGTTCTTCCTCCCTGCAGTACGTTCTCTAGCGACCACCCTATACGGCGCTGTAGGAGCAGGATTATTGTTTCCTGAAGGGTTTCTTCCCATCATGATGGATTGTCGATTCAATCGAATGCGCACAACACTCTTCACAATGCACGCAACAGAGGATACAGAAGTAGCAAACGCTCTTGCCAAAGAAGCTTTTTTCAAAGCGCCTCCCTCTTGGAAAAACAAGGTAGAACTTGAAACGGCTTTTCATTTTACCGATCGAGTCTGCAACAAATTGAGAGATGGAGAAGAAGACAGCGCTGCTCTAGCCATCGCTAATCAACGATGGGAAACCCTACCCGCCACAACTCTCAACGCAACAGAGTCTGCCATAGCCATAACAAAAATCTGGACATTCGCAGAACTAGCACAACAAGCGCCTACTGATGAGCTGCTCCAACTCGTTACCTTCATGAAGAGCAGACTTACCCTCGATCCCAAAACGATCCAAGAAAGCTGGAGTCAACAGTTTTATACCCATAATACGAAAACCTTAGACGGTATCAACAACGCCCTGACATGCTGTGAGAAGTTCTCTTCGCTCTTTGACAACATCTCCTTTTTAGACGAGGCATATACATTCCTCTCCCACAATGTCAAAAAAGCAGAACAAGATGACCATGTTAACATGGAATCCATGCGGCAAGAGTTATGGAAACGGCTAGGAGCAAACCATCTTCTCCTACTGTTAAACAAACTTAAAGAGGAGTGTTCAGCAGAAAAGGTTGATGTAAGACTAGCTAAACAAGCGTTAGAAGAAGCGAAACAAGCCCCTTCAGGGTTTGCTGTGCCCGAGCAGGCTGTACAAGAAATGATCGATGCCCTACTTGTCATCGGAACTCACTATCTCAAATGGGGAGAACAGGAAGCCATTCTACCCCTCTTTCTAGAGATGCAAAGCCTCATCAGACAAAAAATGGGGTACTCACCAGCTACCACACACAGACTTGTAATAAACGCTTTCGAAGGCCACATCGCTTCAAAAAGAAGACACGACTACCACGATATAACAAACATCCTTCTTTTAAGTAACACCGCTGTGCAGTTTATGGGAAGAGGGACCATCCTCGAATGGGCTATTTCTTCCCTTCTCAAAAAAATAGAGATCGAAGCAGACGAACATTTTTGTCCAAGGAGCATCGATCTCATAGCAGAAACACTCGTCCGGGAAAGGCAACACGATGAAAGAACCGTTAAAGAAGTCGTTGCTTTTCTGTTGAAACTTGCTCATAAGCATCGGGAGAAGAATGGGAAAGACACTCTACGTCTATGCGTCAGCATAATAAATGTGCTCAGGGGGCGAGTCTCTAGAGAAGAGCGTACGGAATTTGGCATGTTAGCATTTGGGCAACGATTCGAATGCCTTGTCCAACGAAAAAAGCTTCAGCCAGGCGATATCCAGGCGATGTTTTCCCACATCGAAGAAGTAATCAACGACCAGCTATGTACCGGCTCCAATCATCTCGTACCACAACTCGTTAGTGCAATAAAAAGGAATGTATTCCAAGCGACCAACATCGAACCAAAAAATGTCATTGACGTATGGCTCGAAACATCAAAGGTTCTCGGGAAGTTCACAACAGGATATCAGGAGTTAGGAGTCGATGTACGAAGGAGGGTGGAAAACACAACAAAAGAACTGCTGGCTCAGCAAAATAGAAAAGGAGCATTCAAAGCAAGTATTTACTTCAAAGCCTGGGTGCCAAGCGTCGAAAAATTTGACTACCGATCAAAGGCCAAGTTGATCGACTTCCTCCTCTCAGAAGCATGCTGTTCATCTTCCCTTAGCCTAGCCGAACTCAATAGAATTACGTTGCTACTGGGGGCGAAAATTTTACAATCTAGAAGCAAGCACGAGCAGTATATGCGCCATTGGGTATCCATTACATTGTTAGATCAAGCTCCCTTCCTCTTAGGCAAGCAAGATGAACGCTCATCAATACTCATATTTCTACGAGCCATCCAAACCGTTTTTCCACAAGGGCAAAAAGACAGCCTCAAATTTCGAAGCGCCACGTTGGTCATGATTAACAGCTTAGTTCAACACGAAATAGCGCTATCCTACGAAGAAGCTCAAGAAGTTGTTTCCATCTTCGACACGGTTCTTATCAAAAGAGAGGAGAACGACAACACGATCTCCTGCCAAGAAGATTTTCGAACACTCAACGGGAAAAGAATCTATTATCCGGAACAAGCAGAGGAAATACTCTCGTTATTATCTCAAAACACACCAGAGAACCCCGACGCAAGGACTACCCTTACAATCGCTCAAACAAAGTATAACCGTTTTGCTACAAAACTCCCTTCCACCACCCTCTTCTTACCCCAAATCCCCGCTACAGCAAGCGGCCTCTCTAGACAAGAACTGGGTGTAGATTTTTTTTAATCCTTCGCGAAGAGGGATTTTAGGTTTCCATCCGAGCTGCTTGAATTTCTCTGTATCGGTTTTCTTTCGATAAAACCCATCGGGTTTTGTTGTATCGCAAACGATCTTTCCTCGATACCCCACGACCTCGGCGATCAGCTGAGCCAGCTCTTTGATGGATACTTCCTCATCGCTGCCAATGTTAATCGCAGAAGGTTCATGATAGTGCTGGAGTGCAACACAGAGGGCTTCGGCAAAGTCGTCTACATATAGATATTCACGCAAAGGCATCCCTGTCCCCCAGATCGCCACTTCACGTAAGTCGCCTTCTTTTGCCTCGTGAAAACGTTGAACCAACGCAGGGATAACATGACATTTCTTCTCATCAAAACTTTCTTGCGGACCGTATAGACTCGTAGGAATCACAGTAAAAAAATCGCAGCCATACTGCATATGATAATATTCGCACATCTTTGTTCCGCAAATTTTTGCCAAAGCATAGGCTTCGTTTGTCTTTTCCGGAGGGCCCATAAAAATCGATTTTTCTCGCAGAGGTTGTTGTGCATCGGTAGGATACATGCAGGAGCTCGCAAGAAAGACAAGCCGCTTCACATTATGCACATATGCTGCATGAATCAACGTTTGCGCAATCATCGCATTCTCATAGAAAAACTCTGCCGGGCGCGTACTGTTGGCATAAATCCCTCCAACAAGAGCCGCTGCAACAACGACAATATCAGGCTGATATCGAACGAAAAAACCGTCCGCAGCATGCATATCAGTACAGTCAAGCTCGGAGTGTGTTGGAGTAAGAAGCTGGCTACGTTTTAAGCCTAACGCCTCAAATCGTTGTACAAGAGCACTACCTACCATGCCATGTGCGCCAGCAATAAAAACCGTCGAATTAAGGTAACTACTCAAAGACCCCTCCCTTGACTTTATACTACGGAGAGGAATTTAGTACGTAGCGTCTTTTCCATAGTAACGCGTTCGTCTTCGGAAAAGAGCTTACGAGGCAAGCGCTTCTGCATTATACGCTTCACTTCATCCACAACGCCTTGGCCAAACTTAACCCGTAACATATCGTAATAGTTTTCGTTTTCATAAAAGATGTTGAATGCAGCATCACGGAAAAGCAACACCTCTTTTGAAGATAACGTTTCTGTCTTCATAGGGAAGGTCTCGTGACCGTGCTGCGAAAAACCAATCCATGAAGAAGGCAGCTCCCACCCCTCTTTTATAGCCATCGTATACAATTTCGAACCAGGATACGCCATCGCACTGTAGAAGTTAGAAAATTCACAGTTCAACTCCATCGCCATAGCAAGGGTTTCTTCCATCGACTCAAACGTGTCGTCCGGCAAGCCAAAGATGTAGTTGCCGATGAGATAAATACCGGCGTCCTTAATACGCCGTACAGTGTCCTGAATATCCTCCTGCGAGAACCTTCCCTTTGTCACACCATCGCGAACGTGCTTGCTGCCCGATTCAATCCCCAAACAGAGCCAACGGAATCCAGCTTTACGTAATTTCTCTAAAAACTTGTCCTGGACAGTATCTACACGAGCATAAGCCCAGATATTCAGATCGTAGTTACGCTCGATCAGTCGATCACATATCCCCAGAACATGCTGCGGATTAAGTATAAACATCTCGTCAATGAACTTGATGTTTCTTATGCCATATTTGTTGACAAGGATGTCGATCTCTTTGACAACAGTATCAGGAGACCAAAGTCGATAGGACGACTTGCCAAAGGGAGCGTTGATGCAGCAGAAGGTACAGCGGTAGGGGCAACCGAAAGAGGTGTGAATCGAAGCGTAGGGCGCACGAGCATCGATGTGATCGAAGCAATGCCAATTGTGTGCACGGTACATATCCATAGGAAGCAATTCCCAAGCAACACCAGGCATCTCCTCATCAAGGTTTTGAATTAATGGAGGCGGAGGGTTGTTAACGACCTCATTCCCAACATGATGGCACAGACCCGGCACATTGGAAACATCTGTAGAGCGTGCTTTAACCACTTTCAACGTCTCTAAAATTGTTACAGGCCCCTCACTATTGCAGACGAAATCGACAGCAGTCTCTTGTAATGTTTTGACGGGAAGTGCCGACGGATGCGTACCCGTCATCAAAATAGGTATCGAAGGATTTGAATCTTTAAGGGCTTGGCAAAGCTCAGTAGCAGAATCCATGTTCTGCGTAGACGCCGAAGGCTGGTAGCCATAAACAACAAGGACGACAAGAGTTGGATTAAAGCTACTCGAAACAAGTTGTGCCACATCCTCGCCATTATAACCATGGGCCATTGCATCGACAATATCGACAACAAATCCCTTCTTTTTTATATATTCAGCAAAAAGTCCGGAAAGCGACGGTGGCTCAACAGCACATATATCGTCGCCCAAACTTTGGTAAATAGCCTTGCGTGAACCAGGGTTAATGAATAGAACATCAACGTCTTTTTTTGCCATGAATCGCTCTCCTCGTGATCTTTGTCTGTTAAAATGCAAAACGAGAACGTAGCTGCTTAGAGACATTATTGCAATCCAAAATGGCACAAAAATATTTCATAAACCGTTCGCTACAAGAGGCCGAAGGCCTCACATTGCTGCCTGCAAGGCTCCGGATGGACAGACGCGAGATAGCCCCGGGTTGGAAGGTGAAATTTGTGTTAAAAAGGCTCCTCAA
>JAFITR010000021.1 GCA_017116025.1 Simkania negevensis | reverse complement strand
CTTCGACCTGGCTTCAAAACTGCCAAACTCGAGCGCTCCGGAGGGGCGCACGCAAGATAGCCCCGGGGGAAAGAAGTTGTGGGACAGGGCACTAGGCACGTGCGTAGAAGAGGATAAGGCCTTTGCTTTCAACGGCCGCCTCCATCTCTTTTTTTTGGCAAAGAGTGACTTTATCGTCTTCGTATTTGGACCACTTGCCTTCACGCAGAATGTAGTTGGTATATTGGTTGTCGTTGCCACCTTCTGCACATGTCGTCATCACAAGATCAAAGATCGCTAGATTTTCTCTTGGTTTACTGGAATCTGCAGGAATCTCAAGTCTGGCTGGAGGAGGGGCGATTTTTTTTGTACCATCGAGTCCAGTGACGTGCACAGGTAGGAGGGTGGTGGTTTCCCTGAAGCGGGCTCGGGAACGACTGATTATTGCCTCTTGGATTTTTGATTTGTCAGTAAGAGCGTTTGCTGCAATGTCGATAAGGTGTGTGCCGCGCTGTTCAGTAGGGAGTGCTGTCTGTACCTCAGGAAGCTGGCTTACTAAAAAATCGAAGTACTTCTCTGCATTTTTCCCCTTTTTAGGTTTGTTCGTCCATTTATTAGTTACTGCGCTCTCTGCTAGAAGGGTCTCAACTTCTTTTGTGGTAACAGAGGGTGTTGTTCCCGAAGGACGTTTTACTTTTGTGCCGATTGCCACTACCGCTTTGGAGAGATCAGTCGGACTCTTATCAAGCTCTTTTGAACAAAGCAGCGACAATGCTGTAACAGCGGGGGCGAGATAAGATGTCTTGTTCCCCTGACTCCGGGGAATCCCTTGATAAGAGGTAGGCTTTGTTGCTAGTGTCTCTACTTTAGCTCTAGGTATCTCGTTTGACAGCTGTTTTTGATAGAACATCCACTGCAAATCTGTAAGAGCATCCTCAATTTCAATCGTTTTGTTAAGAATGCTGCCGGCAATCTCGATAATCTTTTTGTCTGGATTGATGATAATCGACACGTCGTGACTGAAGAACCCCTTATCGCTAATAAGCTGCCGTTCTGTAAGATTTTTTATAATTTTTTCTTGGCCCATCAGAAAAGTCTTAACCGCCACGTTTAACATCTCCGTAGAACCAAGGTAACCTACGTTTTCCCCTTTAGAGTTGACATTCCTGACGGTAAACGTCTGTCCCGTGCTCTCGAGCTGAAAGCCAACAGGCTGGTCATTTCCGTCCTTTAAAAGACGATATTTCTTCTCTCCTTCACCCATCCATTTCGTTAAGGGGTGACGATCCTTGGAGTCTAAACCTCCATCGAAATTAATTGGAGTCGTTGCCCCCTGTGGTGGTGGTGGTGGATCCATCTCTTCCTCCTTCGTAGCTAATATTTTATATTTTAGCATAGTAGAGACTTTTTGCATCAAATAAACGGTGATGAATATAAACGCGCAGTTTGTCAGTTTTGTAAAAAGATCATCAAAGGTATTATTCCAAGATGAATGGTGTCACTTTCTGAAGGAATATGGCATTGTATTTGACGAAAAACATGTGTAGATTCGAATGAATGTTGCAGCCTTTCAGGCTGCAAATACCGTTGTGGTTGTACCTAGGGCGTTGCCCTAGGCTGTTACAATGCCAGACCTTCGGCCTGAAGAAAACGCGATGGTCTGAAACCATAATAAGAGCGGACTAACCATAATAAGAGCTGACTAACCATAATAAGAGCGGACTATTGCAGATGCTGGAAACAATTACTGCCTTCTTCGACCTCAATCCTGCATCTTACCTCTATTCGCAATGGCTTTTTTTAAGGCTGTTGGGTCTTGTCTACCTCGTTGCCTTCCTCTCCCTCTCCGTCCAGATACGCGGATTATGGGGGTCCCAAGGTATCCTTCCTTTTGCCAACCGTTTTGCACACCTTAAACGTCTCAAGCTAAGCTGGAGGGGAGTCTACTATTTCCCATCACTCTTTTGGATTAACACCTCAAACGCGACACTTCTTGGCATAGGGTTTCTAGGTATTGTCGCCTCCCTCGCCCTTATCTTTAACATCTTCCCCATCATCGCCCTTATCGTGCTGTGGATTACATGGCAGTCTTTTTTGACGGTCGACACCGTCTTTATGCGCCTGCAGTCCGACTCGTTACTAGCGGAAACAGGTTTCTTTGCCATTTTCTTCGCTCTGCTTACACCACCGCCACTGCTTGCACTACTTTGTTTGTGGTTCCTCTTCTTCAGATTTGTCTTTATGGCAGGGATCGTTAAAGTGCTCAGTGGAGACCGCCATTGGCGTTACGGTACTGCCCTGCAGATCCACTTTGAAACACAGCCCTTGCCAAACCCGCTCTCATGGTATGCACATCGGCTGCCGCGCAACATCTTACGTTTCCTCGCCTATTCTACCATCATCGTTGAAGTGGTCATTCCATTCTTCATTATACTACCGGCACCATTCCGACTCGCTGTCTTCATCCTTTCCGTTATGCTTCAACTTGGTATCATCGCTACAGGTAATTATAGCTTCCTCAACTGGATTGCATGCCTTTTAGCCGTGCCACTTCTCCACAATCAATACATACAACCATGGCTTGGACCTCTTGTCACCATCCAGCCAACACCTCACAACGACACCCTTTACTTTCTCGTCTCCATCGTCTCTGTTGCCTTCGTCTTTCTCGGAGCTCTGCACATCGTACGCTTGTGGGTACGTCGGGGGCGTATCTTCAACATCTTCAATCACATCGGACATCTACACCTTAGCAATTCATACGGTATCTTCGCTGTCATGACCACCGTACGCAGGGAAATATTGATCCAAGGAAGCGTTGACGGCAGCGAATGGATCGAATATCCCTTCAAATGGAAGCCTGGAGATGTCACAAAAAATGCGCCACAGATGGCTCCACACCACCCTCGAATCGAATGGCAACTCTGGTTTGCTGCCCTCGGACACTACCAAGACTACCCATGGATCCTACAGATGCTCAACAGTCTGCTTGAAGGGTCCACGGCCGTTACGGCACTGTTTAGCAACAACCCCTTCCCAGCGACCCCTCCAAAATATGTGCGTGCACTTCTATACGAATATCGATTTACTGATCGCAAAACAAAAAAAGAGACGGGACGCTGGTGGAATAAAAGCTGGGTTAGAACGTATGTCGACTCCGTTTCCTTAGATTCCTTTCAATAGGTTCTGTTTTTTTTAGCAGAAGGGCAGAGGCAAGCCCAACGACGCTGACAATGGTCAGGACCCAGGCACCATTGTGGAAGCCGTAGACAAAATTGTCGTTAGCGCGGACAACACTTACAGTGATTGTCACGCCTAGTGCTCCGCCAATTTCTGCTATCGTGACAAATGTGCCTGAAGCAATGCCCGCACGCTCGCGGTCCAGGGTAGAAATCGCTGCTGTTGTCGTCGGTCCCCATGAAAACCCCCAGGTAAGTCCTAAAAAGAGAGCCGCCAAAACAAAGATGATCAGCGAGCTGTCAGGATAGAAAAAATGCTGCATTGCCGCTGAGCATACGAGTAAGCAAAACCCTGCGCCAATCAAATATTTGAGCTGGACGATGTTGTAAAGCTTGCCGACAATAGGGGAGAGGACACACACAGGGATCGTGATACATAGCAGGAGAAGCCCCGCTTGTAGGGGGGAGAATCCTGCTTGTGACTGCAAAAAGAGAGGGAATAAAAAGAAGTCTGCCCAGATAAAGAAAACAAGGCAGCCATTTGCTATAGAACATAAAACAAAGCGTCTGTTCGTAAAGAGATCT
This sequence comes from Simkania negevensis, assembly GCA_017116025.1. Lineage (GTDB taxonomy): Bacteria > Chlamydiota > Chlamydiia > Chlamydiales > JAFITR01 > JAFITR01. Next base: position 11,197 of record JAFITR010000021.1, on the reverse strand, counting down.
TCGTGGATGATCGGTGCCTTGGCGTTTTTTTCAACGAACAAAAGGAGGACGAGCGTAGCTGCACTGATAAGATAGAGCACTACTATAATCGTGACTGCCCAAACCCCTCCTTGTAATACAGCAAGAACAAAAGCTGTAATAGAGACAATCAGGAGAAGCGCTCCCTTGATATCTAGCTCTGGACAGTCTTCTTTGTTTTTCGACTCTTTTGTGCATAAACCAACGGTAATCATGCTAAAAACCACCACTGGCAAAGGAGCTAAATAGATCCAACGCCAGCTCAGCTCCTCTGTTAAAAAGCCACCAAGAAGAGGGCCTGCTGATAGCGCTACACCGATCACTAATGCCCAAAGAGCAATTGCTTTACTGCGTTGATTGGCAGGATATTCGTGTGATAGAAGTGCTTGTGATACAGGTAAAATCACCGCATTACCTACCCCTAAAAACCCTTGAAAGGCAATAACCCAGTAAATCGAACGGGCAATGCTTGCTCCCAAAAGCCCGATAAGACACATCGATAGTCCAAACAGATAGATCTTTTTGCGACCGTAGATATCCGCCAAACGTCCAAAAGTCACGAGTGTACTGCATGTCACAATGCCAAAGATGTTTATGATCCACTGCAACTGCAGCATCGTGCTCGGCAAACTCTTTCCTATCGACGGAATTGCCGTGTTCACCATCGAAAAAATCATGGCCAACACCACCACACCAGCACAAATGCCTACAATACTAATGCGTTGTTGGTTTATCTGCTGACCTCCATTGAGACGCACTTCAAATACGGGGCAGGGCAGTAAAAAGGCGGGCGCAATCTTCTGCTTTAAACACGCGATTTTTAATGGCATCGGTGAGTTGCGGGCGTGTGAAAACATCTCTTCTGTCGTGCATTACCACAGCGACTAAATCGTTGATTTTAATACTGGTACTCATAAACACACCCAAAAAAACTAAAGCAAGGATAGCGAATACTTTATTTTTTTTATACCAAAAATGGTCACTATTCACGACCAGCGATAGTTGCAGCCGTGCAGTTTTTAATTCTTGAAAAAAAACAGCCTTAGGAACACCATCCGCCGGACGGGCGTGAACCACTCGGCATGGTCGGTATGCCTGAATCCTTAAAATAAATAACTGGAGAAATCAAGATGAAAAAACTCACAGCATTAACACTAGCGACATTAGCATGTGCTGCGTTACATACGTCAACTTTTGCTGATACGCAAAGTCTTCGAGATAAGACTCCTGCTGCGGGACATATTATTACCGCAATATTTGACCACCTTGACCCACAAGAGGAATCAGCACTCAAATTAGTGACAAATGAATCATACAAATCCCCAAAAGTAGAGCGCGTTCGTGTTACTAAAAATGAAGTAAATGTTCCTAACAATACAGCAAAGATGGCAAACACATCGAGTAGGTATTATCTTACTCTTACAATGGCAAACAAAGAAGATGTCGTTGACGTACTGGATCATGTGAATGCACTATTTAGAATGAACAATCTGTCTCCCAAGAGTGTAATGTTGTTTGAGCACAAGGCATACAAAAGAGCTGCTTTAAAAGACTCTCGTGCCCGCGTTTATTACAGCGTGGATTTCTATGGCGATCCCGCGGATGAAGATGCCTTTGTTTATGCGGTCCACAAAACTGTTGCCAAACATATACGCAATAGCGACGCCTCAGCTGACTTTTATCGTCCTGTGGCAAAAAACGAACGGCACAAATCCGTTGTGGTTGTTGAGACTGCTGCTGACAACGATCCCGACCTCGATATGCTCCCCGTTCTACAAAAAATGACGCCCTCTGTTCGTGTTGGTCAGGCCTGGGTTTTACTAGACAAAGCAAAAAACTAAGCAGAGAGTGCTTACCCTACACAAGGGGCGCTACAGGCAAAGATCGATGCCTTTTTGCGTCCCTATTTGTAACGTATTGTTCACGGGAGGAGGCGGCAACGGGATGAAGAAGTTGTCAGATCAGCAGGAGTCCGTTCGCTCCAGTGTGTTCGTTATTGTGTGTTGGCAAAGCTAGAAAAGTATGCATGATGGGTACTAGAGCAGCCGCTGAAGAGGGATCCGCAGAGTGACCACTACCCATTATGTTCAGAGCAACTGCATTTACTTGCGCATCTTGTGGAGAAAGTTGGCCAGTGGTATTAAAATCAGTTGGGCCTGGTCTGCCACATGGGAAATCGGGTGGTAAATTGGATCCTGAAGGGGTTGTTGAAAACATTTTTTTTCCTTAATTTGTGCAATGATTGAATCATTATAGCTATTCAGCTTCCTGTTGCAGGCCTTCAGCCTGCTTATCTGATCTTATTCATACCCAGGGCGTTGCCCCGGGCTGTTACAATTCCAGGCCTTCAGCCTGATTTTGGGTCTTCGGCCTGCAACAGTTAAATACTTTGGATAGATGATCCGTTGTTTAAAATGCTAGCAGCGATACAATCTACGGCGCCCTCGATGGTGTTAACGTCCACCACTGCTGCGGGGTCAAAAGAATATGTTGTCTCGGCATCATCTGCTCCCATTGCGTTAATGTCTGCCGATGTGCATGGGTCAGAGGGAAAATTTCCTGAGAAACTTATATCCATTTGTTTATCCTTATTGTTGTACGCCATTCATTTAACGACAGAGGACGGGGTGTGTTTCTGTCTTGAGTCGGTCTCCTGAGGAGTATCCGAGATTTTTTAGCAGTCTTGAGTGTGGTAAGTGTGGTTTATGTGTGCAGATGGCCGTTTGAGAGATGTAGGCGATGGCGAGGTAGCATCCTCCTTTTGCTTGGGCTAGTGTGGAGAAGGGAATGGGAAATGTAGGGGAAAGGTAGGCCGCGTGGCCTCTTACTATTGGGAAGGAGTTGATGTGGAGTGGTTCGGAGGAAGGAAAGAGTGCTGGTTCGAGGCAGATAATGACACCTGCTGCTAGGCTTTGGCATGCGACGAGGTCTTGTAGGGAGGTCTCGTTGGAGAGATGAGGAAAGAAGTGAGAGGGATCGTTGCCCCCTAACCAGATTTGTGTGCAGGCTATTCGTAAAGATTTTTCTTTGCACAGCTGTGAGGCTAGGGTGGCTAGCTGTCGGCTAAAGGTGAGTTTTTTTATTTCGTCGTCTTGTCGCCACAGGTCGATACCGTGGCGGTATGCGTCGGCAAACGAGAGGGGAAGGGATTCTAATTCAGTGTGTTGGCGGCGGATTACCCTCTCCTGTTTCTCTTGCAGCAGGAGTGCTTCGGTTTCGGTGAGTAGCTCTTCAAATTCGATAAAGAAATTTTGAGAGAAAAAGTCGCAATGTTTGTCGTGGGCTGTTACATGCATAAAAATTCTCTTTGAACAGAATGAATAGCACGAATTTTAACGATAGCGGAATAAAGAAGCAATTAATAAAAATGGGGGAATGGGTCACGGGGTATGTGGGCGTGACCAATAGAGCGGTTTAAATAGCCCCGGAAAGGAACAAGATAAGCAAGATGGAAAGGATCGAGAGGATCGCTACCTATAAATCAGCAGTCCATATGAGTTCATTGTTTTTGTTTTTTTTGATACGGAGAATGTGTTATAAGTAGCTATCTTGTCTATCTTTCCATCCTACTTATCTTGTTCTCTTCTCCGTTGCTTATAGGTAGTGATTCACTATTTATAGGGAAGGCATGGAAGAAAATGGGTAATTGGTCACGGGGTATGGGGGCGTGACCAATTACACAATGGGTTTGTTCAAAATGCAGAAAATTTTAGTTATTGAGTGAGATGAGCGAATATCAAAAGTTATTAGATCGTTTGGGTGAGGTGGAGTCGAAGGTAGGCTACGCATTTAAGGAGAGGGGGCTGTTAGCTTTGGCTTTTACTCACCGTTCTTTTGTCAATGAGCATCACGGCTTTATTGATAGGCACAATGAGCGTTTGGAGTTTTTTGGTGATTCTGTGTTGGGGGTGTTGATTGCGGAACATCTTTATCTGCAGTATCCGGAGTATCCTGAGGGCGAGTTATCGTTGAAGCGTTCTGCGTTGGTGGATGCGTCGGCGTGCATGAAGTATGTGGAGAAGTTGGGAGTAGAGGTCTACCTTCTTCTTGGCAGGGGTGAGCAGTTGAATGGTGCTCGTGGCAGGGAGTCGATTCTGTCCGATCTTTTTGAAGCATTAATGGGGGCTATTTATCTCGATGGTGGTTTGGAGGCATCAAGAAAGTTTCTTTTTGGTAATTTCCAGAAGGAGATAGAGGAGATTCTGGATACTCCTATTGGCAATTGGAAGTCGTTGTTGCAGAATTATACACAAGGAAAGTTTCGCAAGACGCCATGCTATATAGTATTGTCGGAAGAGGGGCCTGATCATTGCAAAGAATTTTGCATTTCTGTCTCGCTTGACGGGAGGGAATTGGGCCGTGGTATGGGGACGTCGAAGAAAGAGGCGCAGCAGTCGGCTGCTTTTCAAGCGCTTGTGAGTGAAGGTGTGGTGAAGGAAGGTGAAAATGGTTGTTAAGCAAAAGAGAATATGGTGTTGCATTGAGTGTGGGCATAAGCAGACGAGGTGGGGAGGGCAGTGTCCTGCTTGTCAGGAATGGAACAGCCTTGCTGAAGAGGTAGAGGTCGTCTCTTCTGCCAAACGCTTTGAGTCGCAGAAGAGTGGCGCTGGTCCTGTGCAGCTTACAGGTGTGAAGATGGGGCAGCAGAAGCGTTTAAAGACGGGTATTTTTGAGCTTGATAGGCTGTTGGGAGAAGGGCTGGTCAAAGGGTCGCTGACGTTGATAGGAGGAGATCCTGGTATAGGGAAGTCGACACTTCTTTTGCAAGCTGCCGATGCGTTGGCTAGGCAGGGGCTTGTTGTTCTATACATTTGTTGTGAGGAGTCTGTTGAGCAGACTTCGATGCGTGCGTTGAGGTTGGGAGTGGAGAGCGACAAAATTTATCTGTTGAACGAGACGCAGTTTTCTCTTGTCAAAGCGCAGATCGATCAGCTCTCTCCTGATGTGATTATCGCTGACTCGATTCAGATGTTGTACAAGAACGAGTTGCCGTCAGCCCCTGGATCGGTGACGCAGGTGCGTGAAGTGGCGATGGAGTTTTTACATATCGCCAAAGGGCGTGGGATAGCAACTTTGTTGATCGGTCACGTGACGAAGTCTGGGGAGATAGCGGGCCCACGTGTGCTCGAGCATATTGTCGATACTGTCCTCTATTTTGAAGGGGATCGACAAAACCACTACCGTATGTTGCGCGTGGTGAAAAACCGCTTTGGTGCAACAGATGAGATCGCTATCTTTGAGATGGCAGCAGAAGGTTTGCGCGAGGTGGAAAATCCGTCGGAGCTGTTTCTGCAGGAGCGTGTCAAGCATACGACGGGGTCTGTGATCATCCCTACACTGGAGGGAACGCGTCCTATCCTTGTCGAGCTGCAGTCGTTGGTGACGGATACCGTTTTTGCTACCCCTTCGAGGCGGAGCACGGGCATTGACCAGAATAGGCTAGCGTTGTTGCTTGCTGTATTGGAGAAAAGGTTGGGGTATCCATTGCACCGTTGTGACGTCTTTTCTTCCGCTGTCGGAGGTATCAAGATCAATGAGCCTGCTGTCGATTTGGGGATTCTCTTATCGATAGCATCTTCTTTTTGTAATATTGCCCTTGATCCTTCTCTGATCGTTATGGGAGAGGTAGGGCTTGGCGGTGAGGTACGTAGAATTCCCCGTATAGAGAAGAGGATCAAAGAGGCTGTGAGCATGGGTTTTAAGAGCTGTCTGATTCCTAAGAGAAACCACGAGGGGTTGTCTACGGAGCTGTTGAACAAGATTGAAGTGCATTGTATTGAAAATGTTGAGGAGGCGATTCATGCAACCCTTGTGTGATGTAATTGCTGTTGCTGCGCGCCCTTCTCCCTTGTCGCTTGTGCAGGTAGAAGAGGTGCGTGAGGAGTTGGAGAGGTGTAGCGAGCATGTGGCGTTTGATGTTGTGACAATAGAGACTGTGGGTGACCGCGACCGGACGACTTCGTTGCGCACGATGGAAAAAACGGACTTCTTTACTCATGAGATTGACAAGAGCTTGTTTGATGGGCGTTGTCGGATTGCTATCCATTCAGCTAAAGATCTGCCAGACCCTTTGGCGATAGGTTTGCAGCTTGTTGCTTTGACGCGTGGTGTCGACTCGTCGGATGTTCTCGTTTTGTCTAAAGGAGTTGTAGAAAGTGCGCTTAACGATGAACGTATCGTTGTAGCAACGTCGTCGCAGAGAAGGGAAGACGTTGTACGCGAGTCGTATCCTCGTCTCCGTTTTTGCGATGTCAGAGGTAATGTTGGTGAGCGGATTGCACAGCTCGATGCAGGTAAGTTCGATGCCCTTGTTGTCGCTATGGCGGCGCTGATTCGGCTGGGGCTTTGTGAAGAGCTCAATACCGTTCCTCTGCCTGGAGAAACGGCCTCAGGACAGGGCAGGCTTGCTGTCGTGGCAAGAGAAGGCGATAGGGAGATGGAGGAGCTGTTTCAACAGATCGATGTACGTTGATGCAAAAAAAGATCTTGTACTTGGGCCTCGATCCTGAGCGGTTTGAGGGAGAGGTTACCCATTATCCCGTCATTAAGATAAAGATGCGAGATCCTGCCGATGGCGATATTGCTTCTGCTATTGCCGATCTGCCGCTCTATACGCACCTGATTTTTACCAGCCGTACAGCGGTAACAGCGTTTGTTGATGCGATCGCTTTTTATCATCTCGCTGTTGATCTGCTGAAAGGCAAGCAGATCATTGCTATCGGGAGTGCAACAGCAGAACGTTTGCACGGGTATAGTGTCGCTGTCGATGCAATGCCAGAAGTGGCGACACAGGAAGGAGTTGTTGCGCTGTTGAATGAAGAGCCGTTAGAAAGAACCTACCTTTTTTGCCCTCATTCTTCGTTGGCAAGAAAGGTGTTGAGGGAATATCTGGAGCGAAGAGGTGCATTGCATCGGTTTCTTCATTTTTATACCACAATGCCCCGTCTGAACGAGCCTCCTCCTGACTTGGCTATCTATGACGAAATTGTCTTTACAAGCCCTTCGACAGTCGATGCGTTTCGTTCACTCTTCCCCAACATGCCCTTCCAAGAAAAGTACCGCGCTATCGGAACTGTCACAGCAAAAAGTCTAATAGAGGTTTCAAGAGCCACGAAAGGAACAAGATAGACAAGATCGTCAAGATCCACAGGATAGCTATTTATGAGGCAGAGAAAAAACTAAATTTGTAATTACTCAGAGATCCCTCCTTCGTCGAGGTGTCTGAGTAGTGACAAATAAAATATAAAAAATAATATATGACGCCTGCTTCATAAGTAGCTATCCTGTGGATCTTGACGATCTTGTCTATCTTGTTCCTTTCGTGGCTATTTAAACCCTCTTCGCTTTCTTCGCGCCCTTCGCGTTTATCTCCGCGGCCTATTAAACCCTCCGTTGCCTATTAAACAGTGAATTTGCTACGATTTCGTCTTACTTTTATCCCGACCAGAGGTTTGTTATCCCATGCTACAGCTTCTTAGAAGATATCAAAAAGTTCTTTTTATCGTCGTTTTTGTTGTCATTGTTATCTCTTTTTCTTTTTTCGGGACCTTTGCTGCCGTCACTCAAGATTCCTTAGGGGACCAGGTGGCGTTTACTGCTGTTGACGGTACAGAGGTCAAGAGGCGTGACTTTGATCCCCTTTTTGCTTTTGTTTCGAGCGACGTCAATGACATCATGTTGACGGGTACAGTCTTTGGTGGCAATGCGTTGAACGATGGGGTGATAGGGAAGGATTTTTTGCGGACGGGGCTGGCGCAGATGCTGATAGAAGCCTACCCTGATGTTGTTAGAGAAGAGTTTTCTACTCGCTTGGCGCGTGAAAAACAGTATCTTCCCTACGCTCATCCACAGGTCCCTGGATTGAGTACTAGGGGTGTTTGGTCGGTCTATTCTCCACAGATGATCACCTATTATGAGGCGTTGAGGGAGCAGGAAGACCCTCTTTCTTCTGAAGGTATTTCTGCGCGAACAAACCTTTTCTTGGCTCAACAGGATATGCCTCCTGATGTGCTTAGGCGTATCTTATATTTCCAGATGGCATCAGACAAACGCATCCCCGAAGATCCACGCCTTGTTCAGACCGACTTTGCTCTCTTCGGCTATCATTCGCAGGAAGAGTGGTTTGGCCGTAGCTTTTTGCAGCTTGTTGCCCAATTTATCCACAATGCGAGTATTGTTGCCGAACAGCGTGGTTACCATGTGAGTAGAGATGAAGCTCTTGCTGACCTCTATTATCATGCCGACCACGTCTATAAAGCGTCAGGAGAGCATAAAACGGGGTTCTCTTCTGCCCATCATTTTTTTTACGATCAGCTGCGTAGGTTGGGCCTTGACGAAGCAAAAGCTGTACGGGTATGGCGACGTGTGATGTTGTTCCGTAGTCTCTTTGGTGGAATGGCTGATACGGTGTTTCTCGATCTTCTTCCCTTCCAAGAATATGGACGCTACGCGTCAGAGTTCCGTACTGTAGACCTCTATAAACTCTCAGATGATATCTCGTTGAATCATGAAGAAGATTTCAAAAAACTCGAAGCATACCTGCACGCTGTGACACCTCCTTCTGCCGGTGCACATCTCGCTATGCCTACCTCATACCGCTCAGCTGACGAAGTGGAGAAATTGGCTCCTGAGCTTGTTGAAAAACGTTATAAGCTGCGTTACAGAAAGGCGAATAAGCCCGCTTTGCAAGTGCGTATCGGTCTGAAAGAGCTGTTGGACTGGGAGCTTACAGAAGAGAACTGGATCAAGCTGTCGGGGAAGTTCCCACAGCTGCAAAAGGGCAGTGAGGTTGGACGTAATGTGCGCTTTAAGCGGCTTGAGACGCTCGATATACCCATACGCGAACGTGTTGATGCCTATGCCCGCTCATTGATCGTTCAAGAGCACCCTGCATGGCTTGAAGAGGCGTTTGACAATGCGATCGAACAGGAGGTGTGGATAGGGATTCGTACCAGGGGAGGGCGCTATCCTTTTGAGGGAGTAGAAGACCGCAAGGCGTTGATGGAGCTGTTGGATCGTGTCTCTTTGGTTGAGAGTGGTACGAAGCGTACGTTGGAGCAGGAGACATTGTGGAAATACAGTGGCGATGGCAAGAACTTTTACCGTATAGAGGTTGTCGAACGCGTGCCGGATAAGCGTGTGTTGACGTTTGCCGAGGCCAAAAAAGATGGTACATTAGCCAAGCTTGTTGGCAGCAAGGAGTATATGAGCAAAGTCGACGTTGATGCGGTGAAGGTAGCGATTGATGCTACGATTGTACGTAAGGAAGGCAAAGTTAAAACCGACTACTATGCGATCCACCGCTACGATGTTCACGTGAAGAAGGCTTTAGAAGCGATCAAGAGAGGGGATGGTGTCAAGGAGGAGGCATGGCTGAAACAGGAGGAGGAGCTTCCTACGTTGGATCAGCAGTGGAAGTTTGTGAAGGTACGTCAAGATGTGCGTAGGAATGAGAAGGGTCTTGTCAATGGCGATGGGCTGTTTGCCATGGATGTAGGCGGTTGGTCTGGCCTTCTTTATGGAGAAGAAGAGAGTGCGCCTACCTTTGTTCATCTTGTCGATCAGGGGGAGCGTTTGGATGATGGTCAGATGATTGAGCAGGTTGAACAGGTGCGCAAGGTGTTGGGCGATGATGCTCAACGCTTTCTCATGGTCCAGCTCCTTGATGAGATCAAAGGCAAAGGAGCGATTACTTTTGACCACTTGAAGAAAGTGGTGGAGTAGGGAATGAAGACACCATTGTACGAGAGGCATCTGGCTCTTGCTGCTAAAATGCGCCCTTTCTTCGGTTGGGAGATGCCGATAGAGTACCGAGGGGTGATCGCGGAACATCTTCATGTGCGCGAGTCTGTAGGCCTTTTTGATGTGTCGCATATGGGACAGGTGCGTGTGCAAGGCAAGGATGCAGAGCCTTTTCTCGACTACCTCTCGACCAATCGTATCGTTGGAAAGGACGATGGAACGGCGGTATATACCGTCTGGGCTGACGAAGATGGTATGGCTGTTGATGACCTGCTCCTTTTTCGCGAAAGTGCAACAAGTTTTTTGGTCGTTGTCAATGGTTCTAATAGAGCAAAAGACCTTGCTCATATGCAGTTGTATGCGAAGTCGTTCGACGTGACTGTCGAAAATCTATATGAAACCCATAGTATCCTCGCTCTTCAAGGGCCCCGCTCTTTATCTGTTGTTGAGAAAATCCTCCCCACTGTCGCAAACCTTCTTTTTATGACATTTTGTTCGATAGAGTATGAGGGAGCGGATCTCATTGCCTCTGCTACAGGGTATACGGGAGAGAAAGGTTTTGAACTCTACCTGCCTAATCGCCTTGCAGAGCCTATATGGGATCGGCTGATGGAGGAAGGGAGGGGGCTGATTGCTCCTGTAGGGCTTGCTGCTCGTGATACTTTGCGGCTGGAAAAAGGGTTCGCCTTGTATGGCAATGAGCTGACGGAAGAAATCTCTGCGGTAGAAAGTGTTGCTAGATGGGCGGTCAAATTAAAAAAAGATGCTTTCGTAGGCAAAAAAAAAATGGCTGCCATTAAAGAGAGCGTGTCGTGCCGCAGACAATACGGTGTTGTCCTCGACAGTCCACGTATTCCGCGCCAACAAGACCCTCTATTTGTCGATGGAGAAGCGATCGGTTTTGTTACTTCTGGCACCCGCTCCCCTTCCTTGAAAAAGTCTATTGCGATTATCATGGTTGACCATCCATTGGAAGAAGGTGACCGTGTGCAAATTGAAATCAGAGGAAAAAACGAGGCAGCGACTGTTGTGCCGCTCCCTTTTGTGTAGAGCTATTTAGATCATAACAAACCGAGGTAGTACAATGAAATTTACAGAGTCGCATGAGTGGATTGATGAGGATGAAGGGCGTATAGGGATCTCTGACTATGCCCAAAGCGAGCTGGGAGAGATCGTCTATGTTGAACTGCCTGAGGTGGGAAGCCATGTGGATAAGGGCGATGAAGTTGTTGTCTTAGAGTCGACGAAAGCAGCGGCTGATGTCTATTCACCTGCCTCTGGGACGATTGTCGAGGTAAATAACGATCTGGCTGATAGCCCTGACCTTGTCAATACCAACCCCTATGGTACAGGCTGGTTGCTTCAGATAAAGCTTGATGATGCAGAAGAGTTCAACGATATGATGGACGAAAAAAGCTACGAAACCTTCATCACCAAG
>JAFITR010000020.1 GCA_017116025.1 Simkania negevensis | reverse complement strand
CTCGTCACCCGAGGCTTTGATCGAGCGCCCTCCGGGCTTATGAAATTATCTGTTGACTCGGGGCAAAACAAAACATTTTTTTTGACAAAACTACCAAACTCGAGAGGGCTTTTGGTTCGCTTTTGCCGAACGGTCTTCGGGATCTTTCCGGGCATTCATGGTGTAGTGGTTTTTAAGCGCTTATGGCTTTCTTCCATAGATCCTGTATGTGCTCTTTGACGCGGGCAAATTCAAGCTCTGCTGCCTCTCTTTCATTATCTCTAGTATGTTGTGCGGGAATGATCTCTCTTTCAAAGACTTCGTGAAAAGCTTGTTGCTTGCTCTTTATCTCGCTTAACTTCTGTTCGATTGTCATAGTGTCCCACGTGGAGCTTGCAACACTGAGCGTGTCCCAAATATCATGGGCAGTGTCAAAGCCGTCGCGTTGCTTCCCCTCGCTAATCCTGTTCCTCTCGCGGTGTTCGCGCGTGCGTTCGCGACTCTGTGCGTCGCGCTGGTTTTGCCCTCTCTTGGTAAGAAGGGTTTGTTCTGCTCTGATTAAAGGATCGAGACTGTCGTCGCGTTTTTTGACCGAAGCTGCGATGTTCTCATTGTATTGCTCTTCGACCCTTGACACCATCTCTGCATGCTCACCTTCAACTTTTTGGTGAATATCATGCAAACGTCTTGCTCGAGCGTACAAATCCTTACGCTCATCGTTATCAGGGCCCATCCTTTGAAAAAGATCGTAGTCGACAATATCAGAAAATGTGATGTGAGTAATATCGTTGCGGTTAATCGTTGGAAGTTTACGTGCTTCGCCTATACATTTGATCAGATCGTTGTCCAATTGACTAAAGCGGTGGTGTATCTTCTTCCTTGTGCTCTCAGAATCAATGTCCCAGGGCTTGTACGCTTGATATACGTTTTGATAAAGAAAGTAGGCACCAAAAATAATCCCCGCTCCAGCAGCAAGAATAATCAGCGGATGGTGATAGGCAAGCAGAGCAAAAACACTGGCTATCATGACTAAAGCAGATATCGCAGCATAAGTAATCTTCTGTAGACGCTCTTTCTGCGTAGGAGTCAGTGACCAGCCTGTATATGTTGCAATCTTCTTGCCCAGTGTTGCCGGACGGTCGTCGTCTTTTGCATCGACCGTAACAGTATAGTCGTGCATGTGAGAAAGGTAGGAAATTGGTACTATGTCGTTCATAAAATATTTAACACCTCGTGTAACTACTCAAACATTCCCCCTCGTTGGACTATCTGATATTTAACCATAAGATAACAAAATCTTTATATTTTGGCAATATTTTTCAACGAGAGAGTTTGCGATCGAGGGCTTTGTTGCACAATTCACCAGTGATCTCTGTGGCTCAGTGGTTTCAATTGCGCAACAACGCCTATTTGGACCTCATTTTTCTTGAAATAGTCATGAAAAATCTCTTTTATGTCTGCTCTTTGTGATAGATATCACATTGATGGTCAAAAGGTTGCTTCAGCAGGAATGACTGTTGTTTATGCAATATTTTTTTGAAATTGTAAAGTATAGCACTATTTGATATAATGTTATTTTTAATTTCGAAAGAGAAAGTGAAGAATGGCCTCTCCAATAGAACGAGCAAGTTTTTGTTTATATGATCCAATTGTCGTGGACAAAAGTTCTCTTTTAGCTCACTCGGCCTCATCGTACCAGACGCACTCTTCTCAAGATGTTTTAGCTCAGCGAGTTAACAAGATAGCAAATTGTCTTTTGCAGCCTTGGATGGCAACACTTCGCTGGATTGCTCGTTTGGTGGAGCCTCTTGCTGGCGAGAACAAGAGCCATATTTTATATGGGTTGGCAAAGAGAGTTGTGGCTCTTTTTGCTGCTTTGATTCTATTCCCTATTGGCTTGGCGCTTTTACCGTTTGCCTTACCATTTTATTTGTATGCGCATTCGCGTCGTCCCAATGTCTCGTTTATTCATAATCCGAAGGCATCAGGTCTACAGGGTGTTGCGGAGGATACGTTGCATGTGAGGACGTATAACGTAGGTATGGGGTATGAGTGTTTCAGTGCCCTGAGTGATTTGCGGGATGTGAAGGTGCGTGCGAAAGAGTTGAGTGACTGGATAGAGAGCGACCCTAACCTGCCCGAGGTGATTTTTTTTCAGGAGGCCTTCCACATTGACGCTACCCGTATATTGTGCGATGGCTTGAAAGAGAAGTATCCTTATGTCATTCACAATATTGCTCCTCATGTTCTTGGGCTGAACAATGGCGGTGTGATAGCGAGTCAACATCCTATTGAAGAGTTTTCTTTCCGTCCCTTTGGCAATCTATTGGGACCGGAAAGATTAACGACAAGGGGATTGCTAAAGATCCGCATTGAGAAAGGGGGGAAGAAGATTGATGTGTATGGCACGCACCTACAGGCGTTGTTGGGTGATTTGCGAGCGAAGATTCGCAAGGAGCAGATGGAGCAGATTATCGGCTGGATAGAAGAAGATCAGAAGGAGAATTCTTCTGATGTGCAATTTCTTTTGGGTGATTTGAATGCATCCAAGATTACGGCTTGGGGCGATGAAGATCATACTGACGACAAGATGTTGGATTTGATGGGAGAAGAATTTACAGACGTTTTTTTGAATGACCACAATGATGTTGGAGAGAGGACGTCGGGGGAGGCGCAATTTACAGAAAAGGATGCTCCAGACGGCTTGTCGGAAAAACTTGTAGAGCCTACTGGCAGCTGGTGTATTGGGCCTTTTGCTGAGATAGGAGCCGCTCTAAGGTTAGCAGAACAGTACATTGGTGATTTCATCCGATATGTTGGTAAGAAGAAGATCAAAGATGTTCCAAGGCCTCACAATTGGGGTACAGAGCAGTGGGCGTCGTTCCAGCATGCTTGCACCGCTCGCTTTGATTTCATTTTACGAAGAAAGGGTGGTGCAGGTACGGCTAAAGACGACCGAGCAGAAATTCGTCGGGTGAAGGTATTGCCGGGAACGCAAAGCGCTCCTTCTGACCATCTCCCTATTGATGGCATCCTCAAGATCAGCTAATCGACTACTCCAAATCAATCTGACAATCTAATTGATTTGGAGTGCCAGTGCGTTAGAGAATGCGTTGGCCAGTGTTTGTTGCCACTGTTCGATGATGAGCTTGGCTGGAGGAGGCTTATTATTGAGGACCCAATGGAGGTATTCGTCGATGTTGTCCTGCCATTGTTGGGAGAGGAGTGTTTGTCTTATTTTTCGTGCTAGGGCATCGTCATCCCCTTGGACAATGAGGTTGATCCAATCGGGAAGGATAGGGCAGGGTTGTTTAGCGGAGAGAAGGTAATATTCGATGAGCCCCTGCCAAAGCACTTTCCTCTCTGTAGAAGGGGGGTGTATGATCTTTTTGTTATCAGGAAGGAAGTGGAGTTGTGACGGAATATCGATATATTGGGAGGCTTCTGCGAGAGCAAGGAGAAGGGGCCAGGATTTAAGGGTTTGAGTTGGACCATGTTTTGAGATTGATATCATACCTTGAGGAGAGAGGTCGTTGATTTTCCCGACGATATCGATAGGGGTACCTTGAAGGTTCAGTGAGATAGGAGGAAGCAGCCACGCCTTGTCTGTTTCTTGTGTTGCTGTTTTTTGCCCTTCTCGAAATTCGATGGTGAAGAGATCATTCTCTGAAATATTGGCTTCATTTAACGTGCGTTGTATTTGTTGATAGCTGTTGGTTAGTTCGTTAATGGCGGCCTTCTTGAATGGTCCTAAAGGAAGCAGGCTATCTTGGTCGCTTTTGTTGATGACCTCTTCGAGCCGTTGTTTGAGAGCTTTCTTTTGCAGTTTGTATCGCATGAGGGGAGAAAGGAAGAAGTCTTCTTCTGATTCGATTAGCTGGCGATGTTTGTCGTTTAGATAGATAGAGAGCGTTTCATTAAAGTAGGTTTGTAGAGGAGAGTGGATCGATTGCCGTAGCTTTGCTAGGTGTATAGTAATCGTCTTCTTTACGGTCTGCTCAGAGAGGGGTGGTGGCTTTTTAACGATGTTAGGGATAAATAGCGCCGGCTTCTTTTTTTCTGTTTGATAATAAGAAAGGGCGTCGGAATAGGAAGTGTTGAAGAAGCATTTAAGACGAGGTTCTGCTTGATCGAAGTAACTCTTGTGGTAGCCTTGTGTCGGATGAGTAACAGATAACGCCTGCGAAGGGTGTTGATCGGCGATAGTGTACCCTTGATCGAGGTAAGACATTAATTCGCTAACGAGAAGAGAGGGATGCGTTTCTTCTTTGTTGCTGTCTTCTCTAGGGTAGCTGATGATGAGGTGTTGCCTGGCAGAAAGGAGGGCTTCGAGAAAAAGGTAACGATCGTAATCAGCTCGCGAAGGTAAATATCCAATAGAAGGGTTCCCTGATGCCCTGTTCCGAAAGTCCTTTGTATTTTGGGAAGCGTCCAACCCCGGGGCTTTGACACGGCCAAAAGATGAAGAACTTTTGGGAGAGGGCACCAGCATAAGGTTGAGAGAATCTTTCTGGTCTCTTCGAGGGAAACCGCCTTGGTGCATGCCTAACAGGCAAACGACTTTGGCTGGAATGGCGCGCATGGGGAGCATAGAGCAGAAGCGTATGGTTTGGATGTTGTTGTCTTTGATTGAATGCATTTCATGGCTGACGCTCTTCTCAAGATGAGAGCGGATAAGGTCGAAAGGAAATTCCTGCTCATTCAAGGAGAGATCGTTTGTGCGTAGTGTTTCAATCTGTTTGGTAAGGAGGCGATATTCGTCGCTGTCACCTTTCGGGGCAAAGTAAGTGTTAAGAAGTAAAGAGAGATATTCCCTCCATTTTGCGATAGATAGATGCGTTCCATCAATCAGAGGCTTCAGGTCGTTATATAGAGACTCGATGAGGTGTATCGATTTCCCAAGAAGCTCACCGCGTAACATCTCGACGTGGAGTGCAGAGTGTTCGTCATCTTCATCCATGATGGTAAATGCGTTGACAAGTCGACGAAATCCCTGCTGCCATGTCGCCCCCTCTTCCCCTTCCTCAAATTGGTGTACAATGGCGTCTTGAGCAAGAAGCTGGTTACGGTGGGTGCAGTCTATTCCCCAGCGAATACCTGCTGTTTGTATCCAGCTTCGGATCTGCTGTACATCGTCTGGAGTGAGTTGATGGCGTTGTTGGAAAGGAAGATGTTCGAACAGATTGATCAGAGTAACCGCATCCCAACGGCTTTTTGCTAAAGTAAAAAGATGTAGAAGGCCTTTGGCTAAAGAGTTGTTTGTTAAGAGAGAAAGGTCGGCAATTTGAAAGGCGAGGATGCTTTCCGGATGGTTAAATATTGTATATATGTATGGCAGGTAGAGATGAATATCTGGAGCCATGACGATGATGTCGCGCGGTTTTATCGGTGAGGAGGTGTTGTGCGTTTGCATGATGCACGACGTGAGGTTGTGGTAAAGGATTTCTACTTCGCGGTGAAGGGATGGCGCTATATGGAGTTCAATTGAATTTTCCTGCTCAGGAAAGAGTATGGGGGCAGGTGTTGCAGGATTCCTAAAGAGAAGCATGTCGGCTTGTACCGCTTGTAGTAATGTCGGAGGGTGTTGTGTATCAACTTGTACAAATGTCGCAGGGAGAAGGTCGCTATAGGCGTTGAGGTTGGCGATACTTTTAGGCAAAAGGTAGTGTGAGAAAATATGGGCGGAGGTCTCTTCCAAAGAGAGTAAGTATTCCCTGCCTAGCCTGCCAAAATTGGCGAGTAGGGCGTTATGGTCGCGCAAGTATTCTTCGAGCTCGTCGAGCTGCGATTCTTTGGCCTTCTTTTTGTCCCAATATTTGAAGAGGCGTTTGGTTTCAGGTTTCGTTAGGCTGTCTTCCCAAAACATCCCGCAAGGAGAGAGCACGTAGTAATAGACGGGGAGAGTATCTGCCAGGTGCGCAAAAAAATCTTGGTGCGTTTTAGATAGGCCGGATAGGACAAAAAGGTGGACGTGTGTCTCTTTGGCAAGAGGAGAGATCGTGAGGAGGGCTAGCTGTTTGTAGAGTGGTATCCAATGGCCATTTGTACCAAAAATAGATGTCCATAGTTTCTGTTGCCAGCCCTCTTCCCCTGTCCAAAATTCGACCATCTCTTTACCATGCAGGCCGTAACGTAAAAAAAGATCGGCCAAATGGCTACAAAGGTTGGTCAGATCATTCGATGTTGTGCCTGCGTGATGTAAATAGTTGATTAAAGATGTATAACGCTCCTGCTCATCCACAGCCATTGAATCGTATTGGTCAACCATTTGGCTTAATAGCGCGTGAATTTTTAGAGTTAACTCAAATGGCTCAGCTACTCGCTTACGCTCTTCGTCTACCTCTTGGCCTAATAATTCAACAGCGCGGTCAAGCAAAACAATGTCGCAGCCAAAAAAGACTTCGAGAGCGGGGTCTTCGGCTAACGATGCCTTGAGCCAATCACGCATGGCTAGGCTCGGCACAGCGATAATGCGTTTAGTAAAGACCCCTGAAGAAGAGAAGAGCGCTTTCTTCAGTGCTTCGTACAATAGCTCAACACGGTTGCTGACGATGGCGGCAGATTTCATGTAGTTTTTATTGGTGTGGAAGAGGCTGTATCAATATTCGGCATAAGCCTCTGCTCTCGTTTTTGTTGAAGTACGCAATTATAACAAAAACGCAACTACTCAGATACCCCTTCTTCGTCGTGCTACCGGAGTAATTACGGAATGTGATGTTGCAGTTGTGAATCTGATAGATTTCATATCACAGGGTTCGTTATAGCAAAGATACTATTAATTGTGAGTGCGATAGGAGTAGAGAGATGGCAGTAACAGTTGTTCTCATTAGGCATGCGCAGCCGGCTGAAGGAAGTAGTGGAGGCGATGCGTTGCGTCCTTTGACAAAAGAAGGAGTGAAAATCCAGCGGCGTATGTCTGCTTACATTGAGGGGCATGATCTGGTTCCCGATGTGATTTTAACCTCACCATTGTTGCGAGCTAAGCAGACGGCAGAACTCCTTCAAGAGACCTTCAAAGTTGAGCCAATAGAAGAAACCGCTTTAGCAGAAAATTCTGATGTTGAACAGTTGTCTTCGATCATTCAAGCTTTTGGAGAAGGTTTAACGCTTTTCTTAGTCGGTCATGTTCCTTCTTTGCCTGCTCTTGCTGATGCCCTTCTTGGCGAAGCTTATTTCGACGGAAGGATGGAAAAAAGCTCAACGATTGTTCTCTATTTTGAAGGCGCTATCGATTTTGGTGCAGCAGAGTTCGTTAACTATTTCAAGCCCTCCGATGTGGTATGATCAACTATACGTGAATTCGACATAAGGTAAGTTGCTGATAAAAAGGGACAACAGGGACGACAGAGACAACAGGGACAACAAAGATTGGCATCCTTTTTTGTGCTCTTATTGTTACGCTCTTCACCGTTGATTCTCAACAAGCAACATCGAAGACCGAAACTACAAAACCGACAAAAACGGACAGCGCTTCTGTTGTCCCTTTCCGTGGCTATTTAAACCTTTGTCTATACCCCGTGACCGATTACGTTGCTTCTGCAACAACGCCAAGTACTTGAAAGAAATCAAAAGGAATCGATATAAGATACGCTGAAAGTTTTGACGTAGACAATCACAACATGGAATCAATATGAGAAAAGGTGTTGCCAAAGTCATTGTTCTATCTTCTATGGGCGGAGCAATTGAATTTTATGACTTTACTATTTACCTTTTTTTGTCTTCTGAGCTGAAAAGTCTTTTTTTCCCTAGCAGTGACCGTTTCGTTTCCTTGTTAGGAGTCCTATTAATGTTTGCGTTAGGCTATTTGGTTCGTCCTATTGGGGGCGTTCTGTTCGGGCACTTTGGCGATCGCTACGGGAGGAAAAAGGTCTTTACCGCTTCGGTGATGTTTATGGCGATCTCTACTTTTTTGATCGGGCTATTGCCTACCTTTTCCACAGCAGGGATCTACTCTGTGATCATGCTGGTAATATTACGACTGATTCAGGGCCTCTCTTTAGGAGGAGAGATCCCTGGTGCGCTGACTTTTGTTGGGGAATACGTTAAGAAGGAGATTCGTGGTTTGACCTGTGCAATTGTCTTTGCTTCTTTGATCTCTGGAATGGTGATCGGTTCGATCTTTGTGCTGCTGTTAGAGTATTGTTTAGATCATGAACAAATGCTTGCTTATGGTTGGCGTATTCCTTTTTTGTGTGGGGGATTAGCGGGAATGATCAGTTTTGTCATGCGCAAGAAGTTGTCTGAGACGGTGATCTTTCAAACGTTTGAACAAGAAGCCGAAGCGCATCGCATGCCTATTTTTAACGTCTTTACCAAACATTTCAAAGGTTTAATCGCTTCTGTTCTCCTTGTTTGGTTGGTCGCTAGTGTGGTGACATTGTTGTATATTTTTATGCCGACTTATCTGATCAACTATCTGAATTATCCTGAAAAGCATGTCGACACGTTAAACACGATCAATATCATCATCTTTGCTCTGTTGATTGTACCAGCGGGGTGGATGTCGGATCGCTTAGGACGGCGCCCTGTCATCTTTTTTGGTGCGTTGGGTTTGTTCGTATTTGGCTTCCCTCTCTTCCTCTTATTAGGTATCGGTTCTTTGTTCTGGTTAGGAGTATCGATGTTTGTTTTTTCCATCTTTTGTTCCGCAATTGCCGGTGCTTTTTCCTCGGCTTTAGTTGAGCAATTTGCGACAGAGTCGAGATATAGCGGTGTTGCTGTTGCCTACAATATCAGCTTTGCAATCTTTGGAGGATTGACGCCACTGATTGCAATACTGTTGGTTCGATATACGACAATCATTGCTTCGCCAAGTTTCTATTTGATGTTGAGTGGTCTTGCTGCAGTAATTGGATGTAGTTTAATGCGTGTTAGACATCGCGCAAGCCTAAATTGAAGGCGTACATGAGGATGGCGCCGGCGACAGCGACATTGAGAGAATCGATTTGTGTAGAGATGGGGATCGTTACTTGACATCCTCGTTGTAAGACTTCCTCTGTTGGTCCTGATGCCTCGTTGCTCATAATGAGAATCGTCTTGTTTTTCTTTTCGACCTCTTCAAGTTGTTTGCCTTTGAGATCAGCAACATAGATGTCTATATCTTGACCGGCTACGAGCCTATCGAACTCTGCCCAGCTTCCGCGTGCTAGGGGAAGGAGGAAAGAAGCTCCTTGTGCGCTGCGCAAGGCTTTGTCGTTAAAAGGATCGACGCAGTTGTTTAGAAGAAAAACCCCCTGAAAATTGAATGCCAAAGCAGTGCGCAAGAGAGTCCCAAGGTTGCCAGGGTCTTGGATGTTGTCACAAGCAAGTAAAGGAACTTTTCCTTTTAAAGAGGTTTTGGCAGGCATAAAGAACTCTGCGACAGTGCTTTGCGGTGTTTTTTGCCCCGAAATTTTTTTGATGACTGCTTCGCTAACGCGATAGCTTGTTTGAGCGGTGATAGGGTGCAACGAATAAGAGCTTTTGTCAGAGTAGAGGAACGTTTTTGCCGGTTGATGTTGGCAAATATCTGCAATGAGTTTGTCTCCTGTAACGACAACGCTCTGCTTTTCGTAGCGATAGCTGCGATTGTTGCGCAATTTGACAAGGTGTTTCACAAGCGGATGTTGTAAACTCTCAATCATATACAAGCCTCTCCTAATTGCTAATTTTATACCATGGTGGTACAAATTGGCTATGGATGTGAATAAAACGTGGCGGATTTTTATCTTATGAGTCGACAAGGTTCGATTGCTCAGCGCGTACTTCTTGTATGTGTCATTTTTCTTGCTCTTCCTTTGGTTATCTACTTCGTTACTGTCTTTCGAATCAACTATGACAGAGAAGTGAAGGAGATTTTTTTCCATCTTCAAGAGATGGGGTTGCGCCGTGCTATGGTGGTAGAGCAGCAGAGTCGGTCGATTTACACTAGCTTGGGTGTGATAGAGGACTTCTTTGATTTTGATGGCGTTGGTAATGGGCTCGACGAAAATCTGAACCGCAAGATGAAAAAAACGACAAGAGAAGAAGGGTTGAGCGCCCTCTTCTATTTAAAGAGGGTGGGGAACAAATTCATTTGTGTTGCTTCTTCGGACGAAACTTTGCTTGGAAAAGACTATACGGAGGTGGACTTTGTCCATGCTGCTATTCAGGCTAGGAAGCTTGAACAGCTTGGGTATGATCCTGTGCAGCAAGAGTGGGAGTCTATTGTAGCGCTTGCTATAGAGGGAAGAGAGGGCAAAATTGGAGGTCTCCTTGTTGCAGAGAAATCTGCTGATCAGCTTGTTTCTTTAGCTGTAGAGGAAGAACGCATGTTATATGGCATAGCTGCTTCTTTGGTCGATCAGCAAGATAAAATCGTTGCAAGTAGTGAAGAACGTTTGATTGGTGAAGAGATCGCGTCATTGAAGATGCGTCTTGTTAGTGGTGGCGAAGGTATCTGGGAGTTTGATCTGTTGGGAAAAAAGCAGATTGGAGTCAGAGTCCCCGTTGTACGCCTTGGTGTCTCTTTGTTCTTCAATGTCGATGTTACATCTGTCTTTGAAAAACAGAAAAAGATCCTGATATTGGAGCTTGTTGCTTTTGCTGTCGTTCTTGTCGTCGCTATCGCTGTGACATTGTTTATCACAAGGCGGCTCTCTCGTCCTTTCCGACGCTTGTGCACTACGATGGAGCAAATCAAGCAGGGTAATCTTTCTGTAAAATACTTGCGCGATCTATTTGGCTTTGAGATCAATACCCTCGGTTTGGCCTGCAACGAGATGGTCGATGCAATTGTAAAAAACATGAAAGAGGCCGAAGCACAAAGAGTGCAAAAAGAAGCCTTTGAACAGGAATTGCGGATTGGTCGCGACATCCAACAAGCGATCCTGCCACAGCAAATGCCGCAGATAGAGGGTGTTGATCTTGCTGCTTATTACTCTCCTGCGAAAGAGGTAGGAGGAGATTTCTACGACGTCTTTGTGTGTGAAGAAGAGGAAAAAATTGTCCTTACCGTGGCAGACGCTTCTGGTAAAGGCATCTCTGCTTGTTTGTACTCCTTGGGATTGCGCAGTACGCTAAGAAGTTTGTTCGCTTCTAAATACTCTCTTGATGAGGCGTTGGTCCAGGCGAATGAACTATTTAGCCAAGATACGGGCGATACAGGGATGTTTGTTACTGCATTGGTAGGCGTCTACAACAAGAAAACAGGACTCTTATCCTATCTCTCTTGCGGACATAACCCTGGTATCTTACGTAAAGCAAACGGCACGGTATTAGAACTTGCGGGCGGAGGAATCGCCATGGGTGTTGTTCCTTATGGAAACCTGCCTATCCATGAAGTTGTGTTGGAAAAAGGCGATGCGGTCTTGTTTTATACGGATGGCGTGACGGAAGCAGTTAACAGCGAGGGAGCTCAGTACTCCGTACAGCGCCTCATTGCCGCTGTCAAAAAGGAGCCTATGGATTCTGCCCAAAAAAAGATCCAAGCGCTCTCAGAAGAGGTAGAATATTTTACCGGCTCGGTACCACAACACGACGACATCACTCTCCTCCTTCTCCATATCTGATACGAATTATTTTGTGCTGGAGAGGAAAAGGAGTGATCTTTTACAACTGTTCCTATTTATACTCTGTTTGGAGCAAGGTCCATGCGTTTTTTCCCCCCTCTGCTTGTCCTGTCGCTGTTTATCGCTGTTTGCACTGTTTCTTGCAGTAGGACGTACAAAACTGTCCCATATCAGAGCAGTAGCACGGAAGATTTTGTGCTTGATTCTTATAAAATTCGACAGGGGAAGTTTTCCATTCTAGAAATGGAAGGAAATTTGCCTGCCAAGCTGGATCCGAAGACATTAGAGGAGTACATCGATGTCGTCGCCAACGATGATATCTTGTTGATCGTCCTTTACCATCCGAGCAGAAAAGATTTGATGGAAGAGGTTGGTCTGATCAGCAGTGACATTGGCTACCAGGTTGTCGATGGCAAAATTGAGCTTCCTGATCTTGGCCCTGTTGAGGTGGCTGGGTTACCCTTAGAAGAAGCACGCAGAAAAGTAGAGGAGAAGTACCGTCAGGAGATACCCGACGTGCAAATTTACATGGTGTACAAAGCAAGGCTGATGAAAAAGGTTGAGTTGGCTGGGATGGTTAGCAGGTCGGACATCCCTGTCGACGGCAAGCTGCGTCTTTTTGACCTCCTTGCCAAAGTCAAGATCCCTAACGATGCAAATTTGTTTAAAAGCTATCTGGTGAGGGATGGAACTCTCCTCCCTGTTGATATGCGTAAGCTGCTCCATGAGGGCGATATGGGCCAAAATGTCGTGATGCATGGGGGTGACAAGGTCTTTATTGCTGCTGCGGATGCCGCCCACGTTATGCTGATGGGCGAGGTCGGCTCGCCCCGTATCGTTGCCGCTCCTCGTGGTTATCTCTCTTTGAGGGATGCTATTGTACAAGCAGGAGGGATCCTCTTTACGGGCAATAAACGTAGAATACAAGTCATACGTGGCAATATTGCTAATCCAAAGATCTACACTTTGAACTGGGATGAGATTGTAAATATACCTAATCATAGCCTTCTTGTGATGACTGGCGATACGGTTTACGTCACATCAAAACCGATCACAGAGTGGAATCGTTTTATCGATCAGCTTCTGCCTAGCTTTGGAGGTGTAGTGGCGTTAAAAGCTACATACAACACTCTGGGAGGGCGTTGATGAAAGAAGACCCTAGCCAGCGCGACAGCTCTGGTGTTGTGTTCTCCCTATCGGATATCTTTTCCTTATGTAAAAAACACAAACGGCTTGTCACACTGATCGTGGTGGTATGCGCAGGGTTGGGTGCTCTCTATGCTCTGACTCGTCCGATCGAATATGAAGCCAAGGCAACATTCAAAGAAACCAAACAAGAGTCTGGTCTGGGCTCGGTGTTGAAAGGTTTTTTCCCCGAGACCACTGAGAACAATACCTCTTATGACAGCTTAGCAACGATGCTCCATTCCCGCCGTCTTCTTGTCCCTTTGATCGAACAGCAGAACCTTCACGTTTCGTTAGAGCCTGCAGCAACGGGTGAGAGCCTTTGGCTACGTGTTGTTAAAAACATTCAGTTAGAATGGGCCTACTGGAAAGAGAGTCAGCAGCTGTTATTCCCTGACAGCAAAAAACCTTTGACGGTTTTGTTTGCTAAATACGATCGAGAAGAGCCACTCTCCTTGCAAATCAAATTTGCCGCTGCAGGCAATTTTTCTGCATCGAATGAAAAAGAAAAGATTCAACTGCAGGGAACGCTGGGCAAGCCTGTCACGGGCGATGGCTACTCTTTTGCTATTGCTGCTACACAAGGCGGAGAGGTTCCTGCGTTAGGGACAAGGTACAACTTGTTCATTTTCCCTCCTCATCTCGTTGCGAATAGATTGGAAAAAGAGATTGTCACCACTTCTTTCACCGATGACAAGGCTGTTGTTGAGATTGCTTTCCGCAGCAGCGATCGTCATGAGGCAGTGGCTTTTGTCAATGGATTGATGAAAGCCTTTCAAGGCCACCTATATAAAGAGAGCGAGGAGTACAGTAAGGAACAGCTGCATTATCTTGTTAAGCGTCAGAAAGAGTTGGGAAGTAGCTTAGACCATGTCATGGAAGATTACGTTCGCGAATTTCATGCCCACCTGGGGGAAGGTGGCTTTATGGAAGTTGACCAGGAGATTGAGTATCTTACCCGGGCGCAGGCGAAATATCGTGAAGAGCTCGCCAAGATTGTGATGGAGCTGGGTGGGATTGATGCGATGAGGAAAAAGAAGGGTGGCTATGGCTTTTCAGAGCAGAGGTTGGATGAAACACAATCCAGAATTTATCAGTTAACTACCAGGGCAGATTCCCTGAAACTGGCCCTTGCCCAAAAAAATGAAGGGGTGGAGCAGCGTGAGCAGTTAATTGCTAAAAAACAAGAGGAGTTAAAGAAGGTAAAGGGATCGATTGCTTACCTGGAAAAACTGCAACAGGCTTTGGTAGATGGAACATCCATTGCTGATCAAGAATTAAAGACTCAGTTGCTCGATCCTGCTACCGTTTCTTGGTTGGAATCTTTTCAAAGAAGGACATTGGAAAATTCTGCTGACGTAGAAGGCAGCTATCAAAGATATCTACAGCAGCTTAGTCGCATCTTTGAGATAAGAAAAAATATGATTGAGGATAATCTTGTTGCATTCTCTTTTGGTGAAACGGAGTTTCACGGTATCGACCTTGTTACAGCGGACACGCTTTTCGCTGGTTACCAAAAACAAATCGATAGCTATCAGTTAGAAGCAAAAGCGATCCAATTGATTTTAGGACAGATGCAAAGGCCTGATTTTGAGGTGAGCTCTTTAACAGGCGTGTTACAAGACTCGGTCAGTCAGTCCTTGGCTACGCGTGCTAGTGACTTGGTGTTAAGAATTCACAACGAGAAGGTGCGTTCGAAGAAAGAAGAAGAGCGTTTACGTGAAGAGCTTGATGTGGAGAAGAAATTCCTCTTCATCCATTTGAGTCAGCTGTTAGAGGTTAACCAGTTGCGCGAGCAGCAGGCGAAAAAGAAGGTGCAACTGCTGCAACAGGTTGTTTTGGAGCTGCTCCATCAAGAGATAGCTGTGTTGCATAAGCAAATGGCTGACCGTCTTGATGTAAAAGAATATCAACTGCTTTCCTCGGAAAATCGTATTAAAACACAGTTAGTTAGTCTGAATGAATCGACACTCTCCCTGCCGGAGAAATGGAAAGCAGAGCAGCAGCTGAAGTTTTGGCTTCAGATTTATGTGAAAATGTTTGACGAAGTGGCTAAAGCTGTGGAGACGAAAAATATGTCGATCAACCTACAGCGAATAGAATCTCATCCTATTGATTTCGCTCTACTTCCCCTGTTGCCTATGCAGCCAGGGCTGAAGTTGTTCACCTTGGCAGGTGCTTGCTTGGGCTTTTTTTTCGGCGTCGGCCTCTTCTTCGCTCGTTCTGTTCTGAAAGGTGTGCCTGCTTCGCAAGGAAACCTCGCCATCAAGGGTTGCCATATTGCTGGTGCTGTCTCGCGTGCAAGTAATGAGGTAGATCTGACGGCATTGCCCTCTAAAGATTTGGCGACGTTGCGCAAATTGGCCGCATTCCTTGTTGACCGCCCTGTTGCTAAGCCGGAGCTAGCTCAGCTCCTTCTTCTCGTCCTTGGACAAGGCCCTCAATACCAACGTGCTTTAGCACAGCTGTTATCTAAGGCAGGCAAACGTGTCTTGATTGTTCATACACAAAACGGCAAACAGCATGGATTGGATGAGAGTGGCAAAGGGTTTTTACTTTATCTAGAAGGCAAGGTTGATCAGCCTGCTATCGACAAAAAAGAGGGGCATGACGAGATCCTTTCCGGGGGGTCTTCTCCTTACTACGCGGAACTCTTTCACTCTCCGCGTTTTGATGCCTTCCTTACTTCTGTTGCAGACAAGTATGACTGGGTTTTCCTTGCTTGTTCAGCAGCACCGACAAGTGCGGAAGCTCTCTTCTTACTTAGCTTAAGCAACGCTGCCGTAGTAACAATAGAAAACGAGTGGCTTCACGAGCTCGACGTCTATATGGCCCAAGAAAAAACGTCTAGAACCTCGTTCCTATTTTTTAACGGCTCTTAGTAAATGTTTTTTTGCCCCAGAGGGGCACTCGAGTTTGGCAGTTTTGTCAAAAAAAACCATATAGTTACGGGGAAAATT
>JAFITR010000002.1 GCA_017116025.1 Simkania negevensis | reverse complement strand
TTTAGAAAAAGTTAAACATTTGGAAACGTGCTAGTTAAAGATCGAACTCACGTTTGTTAGATAAATAACCAGTGAAATCACTGGCTCACGGGTGATTTTTATGCAAAGCCGGTGTGATGTTGCAACGTGGAGGCGGTGCGCTGGAGGGTCTGCTTTCTTTTTCTTCGGGCAGAGGTTTCTTGGGTGGAGAAGGTAGATATGCGATCCCCCATTTTGCCATGAGGGTATCGAAGGTGCCTTTTTTTTGTAGGGAGCGGATGGCGTTATCGAAACTGTCGATAAGCTGTTTGTTTTGGTCTTTTAAAGCAAAAAGTCGGATCCCTTGTTGGGAGAGAGGGGGTGTAGCGACCTTTAATACGCCGTGGTAGATGTTGTTGCAGTAGTCATATGCTGTGAGTGCAGGGATGAGAGCGCCATCAACCTTTCCATTTGCAACTTGTGCAAGGGCATCGGTGATGGTGGAGTAGAGATTGATCAGAATATGAGGATGTTTTTCTAGGAGGGTAAAAGAGTTTGATTCTGTGATCGTAGCGACTTTCTTCCCTGCCATCTCTCGTAGTTTGGAAATAGGAGCGTTGTGTGGAACGACAAGGACAGGGCCTACAAGAAGTAAAGGGAGGGAGTAGTCGTATTGGTCTTTGACCACCTGGTTGATTAGCATAGCGGAAAGGATCGCTGTATAGCGGCCTTGCTTAAGTCCTTTTTCAAGGAAAGCAGGAGCGGTTGTTATTATAGGGAGAGTAAGATGTTCAGCTCTCTCGATGGTGTTGATGGCTTCGATTGTAAAGCCGTATACATTGACGGCGTTTTTGCCAATGTCAAGCGGCCGCCAAGAGGGGTCGATCCCGACGACATTGTTCCCTGC
Organism: Simkania negevensis; assembly: GCA_017116025.1. Classification (GTDB taxonomy): domain Bacteria; phylum Chlamydiota; class Chlamydiia; order Chlamydiales; family JAFITR01; genus JAFITR01. The sequence goes on along the minus strand of JAFITR010000002.1, from coordinate 26,522 downwards.
GTCCTGCTTACTGCAAGAAGGTAGCAGAGCGAAACAGAAAAGGAATGCGACAATAATCGGAGAAAATTGTCTTAATGGTGTCCTATGATACGGCATTGGTCGTGAGCTCTAAATTCGCTGCGTATGTGTTCGAGAAGTTCCTTGTTGACAGCACAAGGGGTAATGTCCCAAATCTCCCGGGCATATTTGTGGATGGAATTGTCTGAAGAGAATTGTCCCATCCCGGCGATGTTGTGTATGGCGTACTCTGCCCACTTCTCGGGAATTTTATATAATTCTTCAACCTTTTTTTGCGTTTCGTAGTAGTCGATGAGGTCTTGGAGGATAAAATAGGGGTCGGGAAGCCGTCCAGGTGAGGATTCTAGTAGGGAGTGGTAGAGCTCTGTTAGGGCTTGATGTTCAGCGTCATATTTGCTGAATGTACGGTCGCGCAGGGAATCGACAGCGCGTCGTATGTGTGGGTATTTGCTATAGATGTCCCAGGCATTGTACGACTGGTTTGTCTGCATCTGTTCGATCTCTTGTACTGAGGCACCAAAGAGGAAGGGCCACCATTGATCTCCGACGGTTTTGCGCATTTCGACATTGGCGCCATCGTCGGTACCGATGGTGAGAGCTCCGTTCATGGAGAACTTCATATTTCCTGTCCCTGAAGCTTCCAATCCTGCTGTAGAGATTTGCTCAGAGAGTTCTGCTGCAGGCATGATGAACTCCGCTTTGGAGACGTTGTAGTTGGGGATGAAGACAACTTGTAGCTTCTCTTTGACGTCAGGGTCGTTGTTGATGGTACGAGCGATGCAGTTGATTAGCCTGATGATATTTTTAGCTATATGGTAGCCGGGAGCAGCTTTGCCGGCGTAGATGAAGGTGCGTTGAATTCTCGTCGTCTCTTGAGGGTTGTCTACGATTTCAAAATAGAGCATAATGAGATGTAAAGCGCTTAACAGCTGTCTTTTATATTCGTGGATGCGCTTGATATGGCAGTCGAATAGGGCATCGAGATGTAGGTCTATTTTTACTTTAATCAGCTTGCCTTTGAAGTCGTGTTCTTGGTAGTTCTCGAGCAGGTATCGTCTTAGAGCTTCTTTGTTTTGCCTTTTGATTTTAAGAAACTCTCTTTGGCTGTCGGGGTCGCTAGCGAACTTCTGTAGCTGATCGATCTGGTCGAAATTGGTGATCCACTGGTCGCCGATGCGTTCGGAAATAAATTGGCTCAAGCGGGGGTTACAGTGCAACAGCCAGCGTCGTGGTGTGACGCCGTTGGTGACGTTTGTAAATTTGGTAGGGTACATTTCGGCGAAGTCTTTGAAGGTGGTTTTTTGCAACAGCTCGGTATGTAGGGCAGAGACGCCATTGATGCAATGTGTGGCAACGATGGAGAGGTTGGCCATCTTGATCTGTCCGTCGTTGATGATGGTCATCCTCCTCACTCGGTCTTCGTCGTTAGGATATTGCTTCCTGATCTTGTTGCAGAACTTGAGGTTGATGCGTTCAATGATGTTGTACTGTCTCGGGAGAATATAGGAAAGGCGGTGTACATTCCATTCTTCCAAAGCTTCGGCGAGAATGGTGTGGTTTGTATAGCTTGTGCAGGCTTGTGTCGTCTCCCATGCCTGGTTCCATGAAAAGTCGTAGTCTTTGGTGAGAATACGCATGAGCTCGACGACGACAAGAGCGGGGTGAGTGTCGTTGCTTTGTATCCGTATTTTTTCTTTGAAATTAGACATGTCGGGGTTTTGGATCAGATGGCGGCGCATGATGTCTTGTAACGAGGCGGAGACGAGTAGGAACTCTTGTTTGAGCCTGATCCTCTTGCCTGTTTCGTGGTTGTCGTTGGGGTATAAAACGTCGGTGAGGATGATGTTTTCTGCTGCTTGGTCGAGGTGGCCAGCGTTGTAGCGCTGCAGTCCAAAGTTGCGTGGCGACTCCTTTGTCGTCCAAAGCCGCATGGTGAGGACGGAAAAGTCTGGCGTGCAGTCGTATCCGATGATGGGGATGTCGTAGGCAAGAGCACGTACCTCTTCGCAGTCTTCGATGTCGTATACCTCGTCGCTATGGGTGTTGGCTGTACGTATAGGTCTGCCGCAAAATTTGACGTTGTAGGAGCGCTGATCACGGCGGAACTCCCATGGGTATTCGTCAAGCAGCCATGGGTCGGGACGCTCCAGTTGGATGCCATCCCACAGCTCTTGTTCGAAGATCCCATACTGATACCTCAGGCCATAGCCTACAGCAGGGTATTGTTGCGTCGCTAGTGAGTCGAGGAAGCAGGAAGCTAATCGTCCCAAGCCGCCATTGCCGAGGCCGGGGTCGGGTTCGCTGGAAAGGACTCGATCAAAGTCGCGCCCCATGTGCCGCATGACCTTCCGGACGATGTCTGTCGCTCCAATATTGGTGATGTTGTTGCCGGTAAAGCGTCCAGGGAGGTACTCCATGGAGAGGTAATAGAGCATGCGCGTGTTTTGCTTGGCAAACGTCTGCATCGTCGCCAGCCAGTTGATCATGATCTCCTCGCGCAAGGCGAAGCAGAACGCTTGGTAGTACTCTTTGTCCGATGCTTCGTTAATCACTCGCCCCATCTGGGTGATCAGATGGTGGCGGATCTTGGATACGAGGCTATTGATCTTAAATTCTTCGGAAGCACTCTGCTTGGTGCTTTGTTCAACCTTTGTGCCGTCCACGGTTCCCTCCTCGGGTCGTCAGACTCTTTCTCTATACGCATCTAATAGGACTAATATATTTTACACAAAAAAGCTATTTGTTTCTCGAAATGGGCATCATTCAATGGAAAAAATATGATGTTGCATTTGACGAAAAATATAGATAGGATTGAGTAGATGTTACAGCCTTTCAGGCTGCAAATACTGCTGGGTAAAGCAACCCGAACAATGCAGGCTGAAAGCCTGCCAGCTTATTGTTTTACGGAAATTGCTGGTGATGAAGGATTGGGTGATGAGGTGGTGAAATTCCCACACAGACGGTTTTTTCAGATTTTTGCTATTGTAGGAGCCTCTGCTTTTCTTGCTGTATTGTTGATCGTTCTTACTATCGGCATGTCACGTCCTTCGGGGACGACGGCGATCAAGGGTAGGGAGGTGCAGCAGATCCGACAGCAGAACGACGTTGCTGCTCACGCTGATAGACGAGAGCGGTAGAATATGGCGTTGTTTTTTAGCTTACTGCCCATCTACCTCTTTGGCAATCTACATTGTCTAGGTATGTGTGGACCTCTTGTCTTCCTCTTAGGTAAACACCGTTACCGTTACTTCTACTTTTTAGGCCGTCTAGCATCATTCTCTTTTGCAGGGGCTGTTGCAGGAGGAGTTGGCTCCGTCATCACACTGCTATTCAAAACACATAACATTCCCGCTTATCTCAGTCTTGCTCTTGGCGGTTTAATTGTTGTTGTGGGTCTCTGTTCGCTGTTTGGTTTTTCCTATCCGGGGCACCGTTGGGTGGGGAGGCGTACGGCAAGGTTCAACCACTATTTGTCTGCGTTAATGTTGAAAGACCATCCGCTGGCGACACTCCTCTTCGGGTTTTTTACCGTTGCTCTTCCTTGCGGACAGACGCTTGTTGTCTTCTCCGCATGTGCCCTAGCAGGCGACACCACTGTTGGCTTAGCCAACGGTTTTCTCTTTGCTCTCCTTACTAGCCCTTCGCTCTTTTTCGCTTTACAGGCACATCGCTGGGTCGCCAAATGGAAAAAACACTACCGCCCTGTTTTGGGTCTGCTTGCTTTGATCGTTGGTGGTTTTGCCTTGCTGCGCGGTTTTGCCGATCTCGATATCATTCCACACCTTATCCTCAACCCTAATGCATCGCCACACTACCATATCGTAATGTATTAAATGAGCAAATAACTGATGAATATAAACGCGAAGATCGCGAAGAGAATACAAAGGGTCGCGAGAATTGCTCTATTTATCTTGGAGTAATATCTTTGATGCGACATAGTGGGCGCACGGCAAAAGGCCGGCCGAAGGTCGTGCAGGCAGCTATAGCCTAGGTCGGAGCGACGGGCTGAAGGCCAAAGCGTAGGCCTAGGTCCGCCCCCCTCAGAATCTGGTCTGAAGGACCATGCGTAGCGCTAACGGCAATACAATGATCAAGAAGAAGTACGACTTGGTGGTGATTGGTTCGGGCCCTGCTGGCGAGAAGGCGGCGGTGAAAGCAGCTTATTTTCAAAAGCGTGTGGCGATCATCGAAAAGGAGCCTGGGCGTTTTGGTGGTGCTGGAGTGCATACTGGTACGGTGCCGTCGAAGACGTTGAAGGAAACGGCGATCTACTTCTCTGGCAAGTATGACAAAGGATTATACGGCGTAGAAAAGGCTCTTCAGCATGAGGCGAGTGCACAGGAGTTTCTGTTTCGCAAAAATCAGGTGATATCGGCACAGAACGACGAGGTTCACCGTAACCTTCAGATGCATCGTGTGGATATCTACCAGGGTGTCGCTTCTTTTGAAGATGCCCATACTGTACAGGTACAAGGCAAAGATGAAGCTTTGTTGTACACACAGTTTGTCCTTGTTGCTACAGGATCATATCCTTTTCATCCAGAAAATATCCCTTTTGACGCCGGCTCTGTTTACGACTCGGACTCCATTTTAGAGATTGAGAAGTTCCCTCGTTCGATCTGCATCATCGGTGCAGGGGTGATCGGTTGTGAGTATGCGACGATTTTTGCTACCATGGGTGCGCAGGTTTGCCTTGTCAATGGCAGCGATGAAATTTTGCGCTTTTTAGACAAAGACATTACGTTCGAGTTGGTCTCCCAGATGCGTAAAGCGGGGGTGCAAACCTTTTTTAATTTACGTGTGGACAAGGTTGAGCGTATTGGTAGTGAGGGGGTGAGAACGACGCTTTCCTCCGGCGAGGAGGTTGAGACGGATATCTTTTTGTATGCTGCAGGCAGACAGGGGGCACTCCAGGGGTTGAATCTTGATAAGGTGGGGGTCGCGGTTGGCAAGAGAGAGGCGATAGAAGTCGATGGTTGTTACCGTACCAATGTTAACAACATCTTTGCTGTTGGCGATGTGATCGGTTTCCCTGCCTTGGCAAGCACGGGCATGGATCAGGGACGTATTGCCGTTGCGCATATGTTTGGTTTACATGATGTGGAGACCCTTACCCGTCTCCTCCCTTACGGCATCTACACCGTTCCTGAAATTTCGATGGTGGGACTGACGGAAGAAGATGCAAAAAAAGAAGGGATTAGCTGTTGTGTTGGCTATTCGCGTTACCAAGATATGACGCGCGGACAGATCATGGGCTTTAAAGAAGGTTTTATGAAAATCCTCTTCAACAAAGAAGATCAGGTGATCATTGGCGTTCATATCATCGGTCCTATCGCCTCTGAGCTGATCCACTTTGGTATGATGTTGGTCCAGAGGCAAGAGACGTTGTCCGATGTGATTAATTACGTCTTTAACTATCCTACATTGCACGACTTGTACAAATATGCCTGTTACGACGGGTTTGGTGCCTTGTCTGGCCATAAGGTTAAAGATCCCGTCATGCACCCTCAACCGAACAATGAATATAAACGCGAAGATCGCGAAGAAAGCGAAGAGAATACAAAGGATGGCGGGCATTGCTAATCAATGAATAGAGAACCTCTAGGACTATATATCTTCCGTTTTGTTGTCGGTTTGGGTCTGCTCCTCTTTATGGCCATGCTTTACTGGTCTTCGCTCTTATTAGAAGACAATGTCAGAGCAATACGTGTTGACCTTGGAGAGATAAAAAGCGAGGTGTTGGCTGCGTCGTTGGAGACACAAAGGGTCCGAGAAGAGGTGCTACAGATTATCCTTGATGCAGGTAACAACATGCCTGCGGGTATGTCTGAGGAGCCATCTGTGCAATCCCGTGGTAGAACGGTGTCGTCTCTCTATGCGGATCGGCAGTTGCGCCACCGCGAGCATGTCGATCAAAGCTTACCAAATATCCTTGAGGAAGATCCTTACTATACAAAGGTGCTTCCTGAGCAGCTGGGCAGGGGCTTTAGGCCGTTGGGTATGCGGAGGATGGCGACGACGAAACCGAACAACCTACATCCTTTCATCGGTATGGCTCCCTATTCGAGTTTTATCGGCATGTGTAACGTCTCTGTTGCCCAGCAGCAATTTGGTAAATATGAAACGTTAGCGCCGAACATGGCTTTGAAGTTGGAAGAGAGGGTGCGTGGTGATGGTAAGAAGGAGTTTTGGGTGCATCTGCGTGATGGCGTATATTGGCAGCCTCTCAACCCCGCTCACCTACCTTCAAACGTCGCTCTCGACTCCCACTTCTTACGCAAACATAAAGTTACGGCACACGACTTTAAATTTCACCTCGACGTGGTGATGAATCCATATGTTCAGAATTCGGGGGCTGTTGCTTTGCGCAACTACCTTGAGGATATTGAAGAGCTGCGCGTCATTGACGACCTTACCTTTGTCGTGCGTTGGAAGAGAGAAGAGGTCGAAGAAGACGATGGTACTCTTGTGCCTAAGATCAAATACATCGCTAGAGGGTGGACGGGAGCGTTGCAACCTTTGGCACGCTTTGTCTATCAATATTTCCCCGACGGCAAAAAGATCGTCGACGATGGTGATGATCCCGATGCCTATCGCATCGACTCCGTATGGGCACAAAACTTTGCTGAGCATTGGGCAAAAAACATCATCGTCAGCTGTGGAGCGTGGATTTTTGATGGGATGACGGACGAGAGCCTACGCTTTAAGCGCAACCCCGACTATTATCACCGTTATGCTGTCCTTGTTGAGGGGATGGAGATCGCTTTCTACAACAGCCCTGACACGATATGGCAGTCGTTCAAAGCAGGCAAGCTCGACACCCATTCGTTGCGTCCGACGCAGCTTGTCGAGCTGGAGCAGTTTGAATCTTCTCCTCAATATGTTGAACAGAGTAACGAAGGGCTTGCCATTCACCGTATGAACTACACCGACCGTGCCTTTAACTACATTGGTTGGAACCAAGCGAAGCCGTTTTTTGAAGAGAAAAAGGTGCGCCGGGCGATGACGATGGCGATCGACCGCAACCGTATCATCACTCAAAATCTTAACGAGATGGGAGTGGCGGTGACAGGCCCTGCGTTTGTTGAAGACCCTGCGTACGATCCGACCATCTCCGCTTGGCCATACGACCCCGCTGAGGCGAGAAAACTGTTGGAAGAAGAGGGATGGTATGATTCTGATGGCGATGGGGTTCGCGACAAGCTGATCGATGGTGCGCGCGTGCCTTTTCGTTTCAAGCTGTCATATTATGTAAAGAACCCGACGTCTAAGGTCATATGCGAGTATATCACCACTGCGCTGAAAGAGGTAGGGGTTGATTGTGATCTCAACGGCTCAGATATTGCTGACTTGACGCAGGCGTTTAACGACAAGTCGTTTGATGCGATTTACTTCGGTTGGGCACTGGGTACGCCTCCTGGAGAACCGAAGCAAATATGGCACTCTCGAGGGGCAAAAGAGAAAGGGTCGTCGAATGCGATTGGTTTTGCCAACAGCGAAGTCGACCGTATTATCGCCAAATTGCAATATGAATATAACCAAGATGACCGCAATAAGCTATACCATCGCTTCCATCAAATCATCCATGACGAAGCACCCTATACCTTCCTATATTCACCCAAAACGGTGATGCTCTCCCGCGACTATGTCCAGAATCTTTTTATCCCCAAAGAGCATCAAGACCTTATCCCCGGCGCTACCGTTAGCGAGCCTGACCTTAGCGTGATATGGCTGAAGAGCCCGTAATTATGCAGATACCCCGACGAACACAGGTAATCGGTCACGGGGTATGGAGGAGTGATTAATAGAGCGGTTTAAATAGCCACGAAAAGGAACAAGATAAGCAGGATGGAAAGATAGACAAGATCGCTACTTATAGTAATCGATCACGGGGTAGGGGTGGTGCCAGATGAATATAAACGCGAAGATCGCGAAGAGGCGCGAAGAGAATACCAGAGCCTTTTTATTAAAGCCCGGAGGGCGCTCGATCAAAGCCTCGGGTGACGAGCGAAGCGAGGAACCCGTGGTATGTAAATAGAGAAAATGGAGCCCGAAGGGCGATTGAAAACCTATGCCACACTATCATCACGCAAATGCCTACACCCCGTGACTAATTACGAGTACAGTAAGGTTAATGAGACAATGAAATGAAACGCAAAGAAAAAAAAGGCGTTCTTTAATAAAATACTCTTTTTTTTCTTCGCGACCTTTGCGTTAAAAACGAATAAATAACTGTAGAATGGTATGGCAAGTTATCTCATCAGGCGACTGCTCCTTCTCCCCCTCACCCTCTTCTGTATCGTCCTGGTTAACTTTATCATCATCAATCTGGCACCTGGAGATCCCGTCACGGTAGGTACGATCTCCGATACGGGCGACGCGACGCGCTCTGCCGACAAAGAGTTTGCCTTTGGCAGGGACGATCAGTATCTGAACTTTCGCGAACACTATGGCCTCACGCTACCGATCCTTTTCAATAGCTGGCCGTCGACAAGTTACGCTTACGTTAAGGAGGCGTTGCGTAAACTCGACAGCAGAGAAAACAATGGCCACGAGATGAGTGTTAAAGAGTATGACCAGCTGCGTATCCGCTTCGGAGATCGTTCGAAATATCTCATGGGCTATCTGCTTGCGATTGCAAAAGATCCCTCACAGCCCTTTGGTGTGCGCAAGACCGCCATGCGCTTCTTTGTTCGCGGTGGTACGCAGCAAGCATACCTCGGGCCAGGGTTGAGCGAAAAAAAGAAGAGGTATAATCGTAAGATTGCAAGAAGCAACAATGAACTGCGTAACTTCCTCCCTGGAGAGGTGGCGACGAAAGAAGAGATCGACAAGCAGCTGATCTCTATGGAAGAGTGGTACAAGAAGGAGGAGATATTTTTTGACTTCAACCCCTCTTTTTGGAGCAAAGTGGATATCTTCTTTACCGACACTCGTTTTTTTCGCTACATGAGCCGTGTCACCACCCTCGACTTTGGCACCTTGCGTAACGATAACAACAAAACCGTCATCAGCGAAGTCGTTAAACGGTTCAAATACTCCCTCACCCTCGCCCTGCTCCCTATGCTTCTTACTTTTATCGGATGTCAGATCGTCGGCTTTACCATGGCAATCTACCAAAATCGCTGGCCCGACTTTATGCTCAACATCGGTATCCTCATCCTATATGCCGTCCCTGTTTTTGTCGTAGCTCCTTTCCTCATCGAAAAAGTAGCCCTCCCCCATACCGTCCCATTCACCGATATCCCCATCCCCTTTAGCGGATTTAACAGCCCCGAACAGATCTATCAGCAAAAGACGACGTTGGAGAAAGTGGCCGATATCAGCTTACATATTGCCTTGCCTCTCGTCGCTGTCATGTATGGCTCGTTAGCAGCGCAGGCACGGTTGTCGCGTACCGCTGTACTCGAAGTGTTGCGTCAAGATTACGTTCGCACAGCGCGCGCTAAAGGCTTGCCTCCCTTCTCCATCTACTTTAAACACGTAGGGAGAAATGCCGCCATCACCATCGTCACCTCGATCGCTGCCTCGTTAGGTGTCATCCTCGGAGGCTCCCTCATCATCGAAACGATCTTCGGTATCGACGGATTCGGTAAGTTCTTTTATGATGCCGTCGTTAATAGAGACTTTAATGTCATCATGTTCTCGGCAATATCGGGCGCCTTCCTCGCCCTCGTCGGCTACCTCGTCGCCGATGTTGCCTACACCTTCCTAGACCCCAGAGTGACACTAGAATGAGATCAGATCCCTATTGGAAAGTGATATGGACGCAGTTTCGTCGTCGTCGTACAGGTGTCGCCGCCGTCATCGTCTTTGCTCTCTTCTGCCTCGTCGCCGTCTACGCCCCACTCTTGGCCTCTAGCAAACCTCTCGTCGTTGTCTACGACGGGACCAGCTATTTCCCCCTATTCAAATACCTCTTCTACCGCGGATTCTACACCAAGCGAATAGACATCTTCTTCAATGTCGCCATCTTTACCCTCCCTCTTGCTATCGTCGCAATGATCCTCTTCAAGAGACAAATCAAAATCGTCCTAGCTTCCGCTATCGTTGTGCAGATGGCCCTCTTTCTCTATTTTGCCCTAGCTCATTCTAAAGACCCTGCAGCAGATGTCGCTCTTTCCCATGCCAGACAAGAAGCTGTAAAGCAGCTAGACAATCGAGGCGGGTCGTGGGAGTTCGAACTCAAATACATGACCCCCTATGCCGCTCTCAATGAGCTGTTGCGGTTTGAACAGCGTCGTCGTCACGATAAAATGTTGCAGGCAAAATATGGCGGCGCTTATGCACAAAGCGTGCGGGCACGCGGTGAAATCATCCCAACGTTGTGGCAGACCGAACTGGAGAACGAAAAGAGGCAGGTTGAACAGCTTAAAAACCGCATAGCAAACAGCACAGAAGCCTCTAGAGAAGAGGCCGAGGCCAAACTCAATGCCATCGTTAAACGCAGGCAGTGGCTGGAAAGTGAAGCAAAAAAAATCACATTCGAACTCATGCCGCTCATACGCCCTTTTCACTGGGAAGACGATGCCGGTGGCGAACAAAACCTCAACCGCTACCTAGACTGGTGGGAGCTGACGCGTATCACCCGCAAAGACCTCACAGCAGCACTGATCTTCGGTATACGTATCTCCCTTGTTGTCGGTATACTAAGCATAACCCTCGCCCTCCTTATCGGTATCCCCGTAGGAGCTGTAGCCGGCTACTTCGCTGGTAAAACCGATATCGTTGTCGCCCGTATCCTCGAAATATGGGAGGCAATGCCCACCTTCTTCATGCTCCTGCTTGTGATCGCTATTCTGCAAAATAAGTCCGTCTTTTTAGTCATCGCCGTGCTTGGTCTCTTTAGCTGGACAGGCTTTAGCCGTTTCTTGCGCGCAGAATTCTTTAAACAGCGTAACCTTAACTACGTACAAGCCTGTCACGCAATGGGCTTTAGCCACCGACGGATCATCTTCTCTCATATCCTTCCCAACGCCATCCCGCCACTGCTGACACTCCTACCCTTCTCCATGATGATCGCCATCACCAGCGAGGCAGGATTGTCCTTCCTAGGACTAGGAGAAGAGGGCACAAGCTCATGGGGGGTGCTTATGGACGAAGGAAGAACAGCCTTCCCAGGAGAAAGCTACCTCCTATGGCCGCCGGCTATCCTACTCACCATCCTCCTCGTCTCTATCGCCCTTATCGGTGACGCCCTGCGCGATGCCCTAGACCCAAAACTGCGCAAATAAGAGCAGGAAGAGAAAGCGACAAGAGAGAGTGCTATCCTTTTTTCTGCTCTCCTTGTTCTCCCTTTGGCCCGGATATTCATTGCTCGTTTACCTATAAATACTTTTATTGATATAATTGCCGTAAGGGATTAATAGAAGGGCGAGGAAGAAGATCATGGATTTCTTTAGAAATGTAATGGGTGGGGACTCTCGTTCGGCAAATAGGCCTCAACAACTTACAGATAAGCAAGTTAAGTCTAGTTGGGTTGGGCGAGATATTCAAGAACTGAAGAAGAATTCTGCGGGGTTTGGGATGCAAATTTCTCGTGCCGCTCAGGCTACCTACGATTACATTCCCGACTACATGAAACATGTAGTTCAAGATTATGCAAAGGGTAAAAAAGAGGAAAAAGAAGCCTTTTTACAGCGGATTAGCTCCCATGACGCTTTGAATATAGAAGATCTTAAGCGTTTTCAAAGCATTGTTAAGAGTGTCTTGCTATCGTATGAAAAAAACACACTTAAGCTGGAGGTGAAAAATGGAAAAGATTCTATCAAGGAGTTCAACGATGCGCTTGAGCAGAGAATTGATGAACTTGGACCGTTTGCCCAGCGAGGCAGTAGCTTATTGAGGAGGAAGGAAGTTAAAGAAATGATTGCTCTTTTGGATACAAAGAAAACAATCAGTTATGAAAACCTCCCCGACGAGTTGAAAAACGTGATTAAAGACTACTTCGAAGCCTCTCCTCAGGAAAAACAGGCGTTTCTTGACAATCTTACCGCCTCGCAAAAGAGATCTTCTGAAGGTCCTCCATTGACATCGGAAGAGCTTTGGAAGCTCCATCATGTTGTGGATGGTGTATTACAATCGGTTCAGTCGTCTGTGCTATCTTCTCTTGATAATTTGTTTTCCCGTAGGAGAGAACAGCTCCGAATTTTCACTGCTACTCTTAAGACAAAAGTGACAAGCATGCCGCTAACAACGACTCGTATGCCGGAAGCAGATCCTACGCAAGGTAGGTCACAAACTGATCCAAAAGAGAAGGATGTTTCCGATTCTGACGATGAGTGGGTTGTGGTTGGGGCTGAGACTCTTTCTCCCGATGCTTCCTCAACTTCTTCCGACTCACCTCCTTCTCTTGACGAGGAGAGACTCGAACAACAGAATTTGTTTGAAGAGACCCTTTTGGCAGGGTTCAGCCAGCTTGGTGAAGAGGAGTTGAAAGCATTTCAGAAACAGCTTACAGAGGCTTTCGATGCTGCTTTTGCTGAGGAAGTAGCAAAGTCTGATCAGCTTGGTGAAGAGGAGCTGAGAGTATCGCAGCAGCAGGTAGAAGAGGCATACGTACACGTGGTGAACGACGTGATTATGAAAGCCCCCCCTGTACAGGTAGAGAAAGACGCTGATGGTTTAACGAGGATAGAAGCGGAGTTTGATCAAGCATTGGAAAAGTTTCAAACCGCGTACAGTGGTCTATCCCCTGAAGTAGCGCAGAAGGCGGCCGACGATGCAATTAAAAATCTGCCTCGTCTAAGAGAGAAGATACGAACAAAGGATATGCAGGAAATCGTAAGATATCGTGACCAGTTTTTTGGCCAGTTTTTTCTCGAAAAGGAGGCTCGAGAAAGCTTTGGCCTCCTCGGAAATAAGCTGATGAGATGTAAACGTGAGGCTGCACAGTGGAGAGAGGTGCAAGATGCTGCTAAGCAAGTTAAGAATTGGGATGACAATGCGATAAAAGAGTTTTTACAAAAAAACGCCTCTTCTATGGGACTGCCAACGGAGGGGGATTTGGCAAAGCAGATGAAGGAATTAATAGAGAGCAATCCTCAGGTGTGGAAAGAGAAATTTATTCAACCTCTGTTAGAGATGGAGAGCCCTCCAGTTGAGAGCCTTAGTTTAGAAAATCTGATGAAAGAGATTCAAGACCAGGCTTCTAGGGAATTCCCTTCTGAAGAAGAAAGAGCAAAGGCATTAGAGACGTTGACAACAAAAGCCAAAGCCTTGTTGGAAGATGTAGAAAAAGAAAAGCGTTATCTTGTTAAAAGTGCGGAGCTTTTGCGTAATGCCTTCATATACTCTTTAGCTAGCCAGCCAGAAAAAAAATGGAGTGGAGTGCGTGACAATCCGAATTACTTGGGGCGGGATCTTGTCGCGGTAATCGGACAGACGACTAACCATGTTCCAGAACATATTGTGAAGGATCTGATTGATCATTTGAAAGATCAGGATTCAGAGACGGATAGTAAGAAAGAGAGAGACGCATCAAGGATTATCTTGTCCGATTTGAATGCTCGTTTAGATTTTGTGTCAGAAGTGTCGAGGCTTCATCAAGCATTTCGTGATCAGTTTACGGAGAATGTGGGAAAATTTTTTTCGTCGACAGAAATGTTAAAGAGATTGGAAGTGCAGGGGAAAGTCGTACATGCTTTGGAGAAAAAGGAAGAAGTGATCACATTAAGGCGAACGAGTGCACAAGCCGCTGCAGCGCTGGTAGAAGGTGTCAAAAGCTTGTACGCAGCCGAACAAAGGGGAGAAAATACGGGCCAGTTTGCTGTCGGATCAAAGATGCATGAGCTCTTAGCCTCCTATACAAAATGGAAAAACATCGAAAAATGGAATGATTGGATGTATCACGTTTCTATAGAGGAGGAGAGCACGCAAGAGTATCAGGACTATCGAGCTGCAAAAGAGCAGAGGAAAGAAGCACGCCTCTCACCGATTTTTGGATTTGACCCAGAGAAAAATCTTTTGAGCGACGTTAAAAGATATATACGTGATGTAGACGGTCAGCTTTTTGAAAAAACTGATAAAGAGATATCACAGCAGTTGGAACAACCTTTTTCTGATCACATGTTGGATGAGCTGTTGAACAAATTTAGAGCCGATTTCCGTGAAGCCTCTGATCGTGTAATAGAACAAAGTGTTGAAGAGATTTCTCGATTTCAGGAAATAAGCCCTCGCTTACAAGAGGTAAATAGAACCATTGCAAATGAGGCAAAAAAACAAGTGGAGGCAAAACATAAGATAGCTCAATGCGAAGATAGAATTACGCAGTGTATGAAAAATACAGCGGGTTTGCGGGCAATACAAAACTTGATACGAAATCATCAAAGCGCTCTTTGGAGTAAGAACGAAGTAAAAGAATTCTTGGGGTCTTGCGGCGATTTGATGGGATTCCCGAAGGAGGGTATCAAGAAGTTACAAGAGTTAGCAGAGCATGCTCATGAAATATGGGTGGAGAATTTTATACATCCTCTCTCTAAGATGGCAATATCAGAGGAAGAAATGTTGTCTGAGAGACAAATTTTAGACAACTTCGAAGAAAGAATAGATAGAGGGCCTTTTCCTGAATATGAGGCGAACGCTGAAGTGAACTCGCTTCTGCAGCAGATGTCTCTTTCAGCAGAGAGCACTCATCTTTGTGAAAGGGCTTTGCGCACTGCTTTCATTGGAGCTCTTTTTGTTCAACCGGGCAAAAAAGATTTTGCGCTCGAGCCTGCAAAGCATTTTATCTCTTCGGTAAGGGAAGCTATGCGTGAGAAAACTATGACTGCTGATGAGGCTGTTAGATATTCTCTTCGTGAACAAAAAGATTCTTTGTATGGATTGTTAGTTCATTTAGATCAGCGCGTAACAGCAGCAGAAAAGTTTTGCCATGATCAGAGAGATTTTGATTATGCAATGAGCAATGAGATGCGTACTTTTTTTTCTGCGGCATGGGGAAAAAACGTGGGGCTAGACGAGCGCAAAGCACTGCTTGCCTCAAAGGGGATAGCAGAAGAGTTGTTGTTTGCAAAAGGCGTAGCAGCTGTAGAGGCAGCTGTGAAGAGAATCTATGCGGCAGCAGGGCAAGAACAACAGCCTGTGTTTAATGAAGATATCCAGGCATTGGCTAGAACATATGCCGAACAGAAACAGTCTGCAGAAGAGAGCCTTGCTGATGTAAAGTTGCTTGCTGCAGCAAAAAAGTATGTGGAAGGTAAACAGAAAGAACGAGTTGCTCAACCACTCCCCAAAAATGAACCATCCCCAGCAAAAAAGAAAAAAGTGGTAAAGAAAACAGTGGTCCGTAGAAAAGAAGGTCCTTGGGGCTTTGTCCCTGAAGAGCCAGGAGCCTCCCCTCCTCCTCCTTAAGCCTAAAGGCCATCTCGAGTTTGACAGTTTTGGCAAAAAACAAACATGCGTTTACAGAAGAAACCTTCTTTAAAACAGCTCTTGTGTGAGGATGTTTTGGCGGATAAAAACATCTCGAAGAGTCTTTGTCAAAAGCGGGCCAAGGGCCCTGCAGGCAGCTATAGCCTAGGTCGGAGCGATGGGCCGAAGGTCCGAGCGCAGGCCTAGGTACGGTATGAATAACGATATGGTCTGAAGGACCACGCGCAGCGCTAATAAACAATCACCGTGTATCTCGTTTGTGCTTCGCATGCTCCTACAGACCATCTTTCTATTTCTGCCGTTACCTAGGCCTGCTCTTTGGGCCTTCGGCCCGTCGCTCCAACCTAGGCTATAGCTACCTGCAGGGCCCTTGGCCCGCTTTTTGTCTACCTTTGTAATATCGTCATCAAATATATTTTTTGCACTCTCCTGACGAAAATGGTATACTTAGCCATAGGGATAAGTAAACGATGGGGTGAGGTTATGGGTGATTCGCTTAATCAGGTTCCTAGCGCAGGGGGCGACGGACAGCAACCGGCTGATATTAAACAGGATAAAAAATCTGAGTGGATTGGACGCGATGTTAGGCAGTTGAAGGATGAAGATCTTCCGGAACTGTCAAAAACAACTGAGCAGGTAACGTATGATACGCTTCCTGCGAGCATCAAAATGACGATTCAGGATTACGCAAAAGCTTCGAAGGAGGAAAAAGCAACTTTTGCAAGTAAATTTTCTGTTGAATCTAGTGGACTAGATACGGATAAGCTTATGCGCCTGCACAAGGTTGTTGACGCTGCATTGCGTTCGAGTAGGAAGAAGTGGGGGGGGATGGGCCGTCTCCTGGAGTATTTCAGCTGGACAGATGCTGCAAGGACGAAAATACTTCATGCTGCTCTTGAGCAAGCAGTTGACAAACGCAATTCATTTTCTACAAGGGGCAGCCATCTGTTGAGAAGCACTAAGGTGAGGAACGAGGTTGCTAACTTGGTGACAAAAAAGAATTCAGCAAAGGCCGAAGCTGGAGAAAAGCAGAAAAAAGGGGCTTCCATCACCTATGATGACCTCTCTAATGACCTGAAAAACGTCATCAGAGACTACTCCAAAGCTAGTCCAGAGGAGAAGAAGGCATTCTTTGACAATCTTACTAATAATGACCTCCAGGCAATCGATGGGATTGACACCGGGCCCTCTTTGACTTCTGATGAGCGCAAGGATTTGCAAACGGTTTTAACTGCTGTGTCGGAGTCGTTGGGTACAGGTAGAAGCATATACGCACGAGTAGGTCGTGTTAAGGAGTTCGCCGCAGATCTTGCAACTTCTAATCTGAAACTAGAGCAGTCATCGAAGCTGCAATCAACAGAGGAGGGCGAGCGTTTAGAGGGGCGCGGATCAGAACCGTTTCCTCTTCCTACCGTTGCTACGGTTGCGCCTACGTTTGAGCAGAAGACAGCGCAGAGGCAGGACGACGAGGCACGGAGAACAGCAGCGCCGCAGCCGCAGAGTGCAAGTGTTGCAGAAAGTAACACCAAAGAGCCTGCCCCCCCCTCCGGTAATGCCTCCGGCACGCTTTCGGGGCTGTCAGGGCAGGAAACACAAGAAGCAGCTGAGAGGACTACTGATGAGGCTAAGCATGAGCAAGTCGCAAACCCTGGTTTAGCTGCCGAGGTTGCTTCCTCCGTTTCTGCAGATAAATCCTCATCGGGAAATATGTTAACAGAGAGGCAGGCAGGAGAAGCGCTGCAGAGCATGAAGGACGATCTTCCTTTTCCTGTTACCGATGTTGCGGACGACGCAGCGGAACAGGAGAAACCGCCAGAGCGGCCTGTCCAAAGGAGCGGAACAAATCTTGAAAATGCGAGCGATATGCCGACACCTACTACGTTTGTGGAAACCCCGTCTTCTTCTGTTGACTCTGTGTCAGGGGAGCAAACAAAACTATCGGCTAGTGCTGACGAGGCTGCTTCTTTCGTTCCTCCAGGCTCGTCTTCACTTGTTGATGACAAAACTAGATTGGTATTGCAAGAGCGGTTTGCTCGGGAGGTCGAAGAAGCTGCTAAAAAAATATTAGAAGAAGAAGTCAAAGAGAGTGGGAAGCTTTTTTCTGAAGCTGCTACTGCTTTGTCCGACGAGCATGCTAAGGTCACTGATGCTGAGCTTCTTGCAGGAGACGGTCAGTTAGGCGAAGAGGCAGTAGAAGAGTTGCAGAAAGAGGTTGCAAAAGTTTCCCCTGGGCTTGTTGTTGCTCAACAGATAGAGGCAAAAGAAAAAGAGCTGGAGAATGCGGGTAAATCACGAGAAGCTGCTGGTAAAAAAGTTGAATTATTTCAGCAATCGCTTGTTGCGCAAGCGAAAAAGTTTGATATGAACCAGGCAATGTACACGCTTCTTCAAAGTCATAAGAAAAAATGGGATGCTAAATCTGTACGAAAAGTGTTGGAAGATACAAAATTCCCAATAAAATTGTCGTCAGATGAGATAACGAAATTTGTGGAATTGGTAGAAAATGCTCCTGGTGTGTGGGAACAATATTTTGTTCAGCCTATTTTAACGATGAAGCTAGGTGAAATTTTACCTAATTTAATGGAAGAGCTTAAAAAAACAGAAAAAGATAGTACCCCAAAAACGGCCGAGGAATTCCTTGCTCAGGCGGAGGCGAGTTGCATTTCAAATGCTTATACGATCTTGCGTGATACTGCTTTACAGTTACTTGTCCAGCAGCCGAAAAAAAAATGGTTAGGGATGAGAGATAATCCCGATTATTTGGGAGAAAAATTAGAGGATCGGCCTGATGCTGAACATCAGCAATCTCAAGCTTCTAGTAGTAGAGTTATTCCTTTAACTGATTTGATAGCTGCTTCTTTAAAGAAGTCTAGAAATATTTTTGGCCCACTTTTGGAGTCTTTCAATGAAACAATAAAGTCAACGAAAGCGTTAACGGAAAGGTTAAAGGGGGGAGAACTTTCTAAAGAGTCTTTAGCCTTTGTCAAACTTGTGAATGAAGCGGCGGGCGATTTTACTTCGGCGCTACAAAAGGAAAGCGAGGTGCAAGCAAGCTTGGATGCTTTGCATACTGAGCAGAAGGCGGCTGCTGCGAAGGGGAATGACGAGCAGACATAAGAAACGGTGCTATCAAAGGCCGGTCGAAGGCCGTGCAGGTAGCTATAGCCTAGGTCGGAGCGGCAGGCCGAAGGCCTAAAGCGCAGGCCTAGGTCAGGTCCCCCAGAATTCTGGTCTGAAGGAGCATGCGAAGCGTCAACGGTAATAGATAAGGTGTCGTTTCCATGTTAACCTCCTATATATTTAACCTGTTACGTTGTCTTTAACATTAAAAACCGTGATCCTTTCAATCGTCCTTGTATTGGCGCTTCGCATGCTCCTTCAGACCAGATCTTTTATTCTACGTTTACCTAGGCCTGCACTTTGGGCCTTCAGCCCGTCGTTCCGACCTAGGCTATAGCTGCCTGCACGACCTTCGGTCGGCTTTTAGCCGCCTCCTTAGGGGACGACAGAGACAACAGGAACAACAAAGATGGCCATCCTTTTTTGCGGCCTTGTTGTTATGCTCTTTACCGTTGATTCTCAACGAGTAACACCGAAGACCGAAACGACAAAACCGACAAAACCGGAGAGCGCTTCTGTTGTCCCTGTTGTCCTTGCTGTCCCTGTTGTCCCTTCCCCTGTGGCCAATCAATCCGTTTCTACCCCCCTTTCTCCCTGGCCAATCAACCTATTTCTACTTTTTTTACGATTTTTCTGGGGAAAAATCAGTTTTTTGGTATAAAATGTTTTGTCTCCAATAGCGGGATTTCGCTAGTTTAGGTATTGGTGCATTGGGTAGATAGAGGTGGCCCATGAGTAGTAGAGCTGTTAGTAGAGCGGTTGTTGCTCCTGGCTTTGTGTCTGCCATGGTAATTGGCTGGCTGGGGCATTTTGTTGTGGATTTCTTCATTGGCATCTGGCCTATCTACAAGACGATGGCCGACCTTGACATTGCTAAAGCGGGTTTGATTGCCGGCTTTGCAGGTTTCTTTGGCGACGGTCTGCAGATTGTGTTTGGCATTTTCAGCGACAGAGGTTTTGTCCGGCGCCTTCTTTTTGCGGGTGTGCTATTGTCGTTTGGCATTGTCTTTGTGACATATACGCACAACTATTACATGATGTTCTTTTTGGTCTTGTTGTTGTACATAGGCTCTGGGGTTTTTCATCCTGCTGGTGCTGGGATGATGGGCTCTTTGACGGCTAAGCACAAGAGTGTGATGTCCACCTTTTTTACTTCTGGAGGCATGTTGGGGCTGGCTATTAGCCAGATTGTTTTTGCCAAGACGTATAGCTTCTTCAACGGCCACGCTTTCCTCCTTGTCCTTCCTGCTCTATTTCTTTTGGTGTGTATCCTCTTTGCCAAGCTTCCCGACCATGTACAGCAGCGCCAGAAGGGCCGTTTCAATTATCAGGATCTGTTTAAGGCGATAAAGTTTTGCCGCAAACCTTTGATGTTGCTCTATTTCTTGCAGATTCTTTGCCAGGCACTCTTCTTTTCTACCGTTTTCTTGCTCCCTGACGTGCTTCAATCGAGAGGCTATCCCGACTGGTTGGTTTTTGGCGGGGGCCATCTTTTTCTGATCCTAGGGGCTGCGTTATTGATGATTCCGGCGGGGTATATTGCCGACCGTTGTGGTGAGAGGTTTATGTTGTTGTGGATGGTGTTTTTTGGCGCCATCAGCTATTTCTTCTTCCTTTGGAAGGATCTAACATCTTTGGCGGCTGTTTGCTCTCTATTGTTCTGTGTAGGGGCCTGTTTAGGGACGATCAATCCTGTGATTGTCGCTTTTGGCAACCGCCTTATGCCGCGATATGCTGGTGCTGTGAGTGCTTTGCTGATGGGCTTCGCATGGTGTTTTTCCTATTTTGGCCCTGCCCTTTCTGGTTATTTGACTTCTCTCTTCCCTACGAATGGTCCTGTTAAAGCTTTGACGATTATGGGTTCTCTATATATCGTCTCTTTTGTCTTGTCGTGGATGCTTCCCAATCTCAAGGCGCTTGCTGCCTTCACCCCTCAGCCTGCTCCATCGGATGCTCTTGAGAAAATTAAGATTTAACCCTCTCTCTCTGGTGAGGATTCCAGTGAGCCCCTACTCGTTGTATTGGACGAGCATGCCCATGTCGTAGGTTTCTTCTGTGAGGGTACCGTTGCGTGAAAATTGTTTGACGGTGCCGTGCAGATTGTTGTGGATGTAGCTTTGTAGCAGGTGGGGGGTGCCGTCACTGTAGTATTTGTTGTATTTGCCATGTTTAAGGTCGTTTTGGTATTCGCCTTCAAAGATGAGCATACCTCGCTCGTTCCACTTTAGACAGAGACCGTGAAGCTGTCCTTCGAGATAGGTGTTCCTTTCTGCCATATCTCCATTTTCGTGAAACAGCCGTTCTCTACCCTCTTTGAGGTCGTTGAGCATATGGACTTCTTTGCGTATTTTACCGTTGGGAAAAAACTCTCTTGCTAGGCCGTTCCGTTTGTCGTCTTTGAACGGCATGCTGGCAAGAGGGATTTCTTCGGGGGAGTAGAAGAGAGAGAGACCATTTTTTTTGCCGTGTTCATGTTGTGTAGTGGTGAGTTTGGTCCCTTTTTCAGAATATTCTATAAGCTCGCCATGTAAGAGGTCGTGTTGATATTGGGCTGAAAGCACTTTTTGGGCAGGGCTCTTCTTCTCTTTTTGGCTATAGATTTCGTATCGTCCATGTTTTTGGCCGTTTTTGTAGTGTGCTAGGATGATCTGGCCATCGTCGCTTTTTTGCAACACCTCACCTTCCAAGCGCCCTCGTATGTAATAGGCCTTCTCTTGGACAGTTTCATCCTTGTCCCATATCTGTTGCTGTCCATGGAGAAGTCCATCTTCATATGTGGCGACGGACTTGATTGCCCCGGAGAGATAATATGTTTTTTGTTCTCCATGGAGTTTCCCTTCGTTGTTGTACTGGAGGTGGTGCGCCAATTGGGAAGGCTGTGAAGGTGTTGTGTTGGAGTTATATTCGTAGTGGGCGTTGTTAGGTAGGCCGCGGTGGTGTGATTGGACTAGATGGGGGCTGCCGTTGTAGTACCAGCTGAGGAAATCCCCTTCTAAAAGATCGTCCTGGTAGTGTCCTACGCTTTGCCGTTGGCCATTGTCGTAATACCACTCTTCTGTGCCGACGCGTTTACCATGGCTGTATGTTGCATGGTGTTTTAGGATGGCATTGTTGTGCCACATCTTCTGCTCTCCGTGAAGAAGTCCGTTATGATATTCTGCTTCGAAGATGAGGATCCCTACAGGGTCCCACACCCTGTGCCAGCCCTGTTTTTGTCCGCAAGAAAATTCCCGTTGTGATTGAAGGGTGCCGTTTTTATACCAGGCGACTTGCAGGCCGTGTAGGTTGCCGTTGCGATAGAAGAGGTCTTCTTTTTTTTCTCCGTTGTAGTGCCAGGCTTGGTAGTGGCCGTGTTTTTTCCCTATGTGGTAGTTGACACATTCCTTGATACGGCCATTGTTGTAATGTCTTGCGTAGAGTCCTTCAAGCGGAGGTGTTAGTGGGTGCAGCATGGGGGTGAGTTCTGAGCAGCCTGCGCGAGGGACGAGGGTCAGTCCTTGTTTAGCGAGGTATGAGGGGAGGGGGATGAGTCTGCCGTTACCTAGGTGAAGGGCTACTTTCGATAGTCCTATTGCGACAGTAGGTTTACAGCATGGACAGGCAGCAGAAGAGAAGGCGGTATCTAGAGAGTAGGGGGGGTAGAGCAGTTGCGTCCGTTTCTCCTCTCCTTCAGCAATAAAGGCAGGGAGTAGTGCGGTGATTGTTAAAAGCCAAGAGAAAGGTAATCGCTGTATCATCGTACATCCGTGGTTCTTTCCAAGGAAAGGTTACGCAAGGCGGCAAAAGGAAGCAATATTTTTTTTATCTCTTTAGGTGATATTCGTGGAGTGTGGAGCTTCCTGCTTTGCGTGTTTTGGCGTGTACTAGGGTTTGGAGGTTGTCGGTATTGAGCGGCTGTTTATCTGATTCTTCGATGAAGAGGCGCCCTTGTGGTGCTAGCAGGTTTGTAGTGTCAATGATATTGAGCATTGCTTGGGAGGCTGTTGTTTGGTAAGGAGGGTCGCAGTAGATGATGTTGAATGAGGCGTTTTGTTGTGCCAGCCTTTCCAAGGCTCTGGTTACGTCGTCGGCGATGATCGTTGTGAGGGGGGAGATGTCGAGAGCATCGATGTTATCTTTGATACAGCGTATGGCGTCGGGATCTTGTTCGATGAGGGTGGCGTGTCGGGCTCCTCGGCTGATGGCTTCGATGGCCATCGCTCCGCTGCCGGCGAAGGTGTCGAGGAAGTGTATGCCGTCGATGATATGCTGGCATATGTTGAAGAGGGCCTCTTTGAGGCGTCCTGGTGTAGGCCGTGTTTTTTGTGTACTTGGCGTTTTCAGTTTGCGCCCTTTGAATCGACCAGCGATGACGTGCATTACCTGTCTACCTGTAGATATTTGTTCGGTTTTTGGTCGGAGTTGCTGGTGGGCCGATGAGTTGTTTTATTTCGGCAAGGTGGCTGGAGTCACCATCGGAGAGGTATTTCTCATAGATGGTGTGGGCTTTGTATAGGTGGTATTGATTTTCTATTGACGGATCAGCGACTCCTTCGTTGTTGAAAGAGAGGGTATGTTTGATTGTGAATGGCTCTTCGCTGCTGTTGCCTTGTAGGAAGATCGTGACGTCGTTGATGCTGTCTGTAGAGCCGTAGATGAGGTAGGGTATGTTCTGGTAGAGGTTAGGCAGACGTGAAGATGGGGGGTATAGAGTGATGTTGCTATTGCCATGTGAGGCTGCTGTAGCGAGCATATTGCTCCCTAATGGATGTTTGATGCTATGTATGAGGCTTTGTAAGGTTTGTGGCAGATCTTCGTCTTTGTTGCTGTAGAGGAGAAGTCCTTTGTTAAAAGAGCTAAGAAGTTCTAACAGGGGGAGATTGTTCCCTTGTCCTGTAGCGATACAGAAGAGGGATATTCTTCCGTTATTGTCTTTACTCCATTTCGCCAACATCTTCCTTTCTTTCTCTTTCGATATAAAGGTGTCGCCGTCGGAGATGAGGAGGGCGGTGGTGATCCCTTGGGTGTTCGTTGCTGTTGGCAAGATTTTGTTTAAAGAAGAGTAGATGTCTGTAGAAGAAAAGAGGCCGCCTCTTTTTTGACTTAAGACGAAGGCTTGGGCGCGTTTTCTGTTTTCATCTGTTGGGAAGAGAGGTTTGTCGGACAGGCGTGACAGGTTGTTGTCAAAGGCAATGATATTAAAGCGATCGTCAGGGTGTATTGCATCGAGAGCGGCAAGGACTCCCTCCTTGATGTGGTGAAATTTCTCTTTGCTGATGGAGTTAGAGCGGTCCATGATGAGGTATATTGTCTGGTGGAGCCTTGTTAGGTTGACGTATGGCTTGGGTTCTATGCTAAGGCGGAAGATATACCCCTCCCCTTGAGGTGATGCCGTGTATTTCAACTCATAGAGGAAGTCTTCAGCAGAGAGACCCGGGATGTTGCTGCTCTCTTCTGGAGTGGTGGAGGATGGCTTGAGAAAGGATCCTGAAAGAAAGGGAAGTTGCTTGGGAGGAGTCAGGGTGTGTATTGGCAGGGTGGTTGTTTTGTTGGTGGCAGCAAAAGTCTCTTCGGCAAACTCTTTTGTGTCGATATCTCCGTACCTTTCTGCTGGTGCGAGGGTTGGCAAAGGGGGTGTATGTAGTACAAGAGAAGGCGGGGCGGTTTTGTTGTTAAGGGCTTGTTCTGGTGCGGGAGCAAAAGATGAGGGGGTTTGTGCCAGCTGTTGGAAGAGGGAGGCGACGGGGTCGTTATCGCTGGTGTGGAACTCTCGGAGCAGAGCTTCTTCGTTTTTTAGTGGTTTAAGGGCGAAGTTGGAGGCTCTACCCATGGAGAAAGAAGAGATCGAGGTGTTTTGTAGGAAGAAAAGCGCTGCTACGTGTACTGCTATGGCAACCAGAGTGACGATAACAAGAAGGGAGATGTTGGGTGATGAAGGGGCTTTTTGCACAGCATGTTCCTCGCTTCTTACCTACTGAGCTGTTGTAAAAGCTGCTCTCTTTTTTCAGCAAGGTATTCTGTCTGTTTGTTGTCGTTCCCCCCTATTGCCTGAAGAAAATTACGCGCAGCCTCTTCTTTCCTCTTCGCTTCCAGAAGGTTGCCCTGGCGATATGCTTGTTGAGATTCAATAGAGGCGATATGGGCATCGAGCAGTGTCATATACGACTGGTATACGACGTTTTTTTCTTGTGATGCACGCCGCTCGGTGTGATAGTTTTTGGCAACGATGTCTTCTTCCAACGAAAAGTCCTCTTTCATCTTTTTCAACAGAAACAGAAATTTCCCTTTTCGTGCTTCTTCATCTTGTTCTCTGGTGGCGTTGTATTGGGCATAATCGAATGCTGCCTCTAGGTGGAGCGGTTCGTGTTGGATGTTCTTTTGGATTTGCACCTCTTTGAGCATGTCGAGAATTCCTGTCATCTCACTACCTCCATACTTTTTGTCCGAAGGCAGCAGGCGATATTTCATCCGTGCAAGTAGGAGCGTTGCTTCAAAAAGGCTCTCCTGCCCTTGTGGAAGGTGCATAGATAACAATTTTGTCAGCACGTCAATCCCCTGCTCCATCTTCCCTTCGGTCTCATAAGTCTTTGCCAGCTGAAGTAGGGTGGTGGAAACGAAGGCCCAAGGCCAGCGAGGGTTCCCTTCTTGTAAACTTCTCAACTGTTCGAGCAGAGTGATCGCTTTTTTGCCTTGCTTTTTCCAGCGGAATAGCTTGCACAGCTTGAGCAGTTCTGGCTCGAGGAAGAGATCTTTCGCTGATGCAATCGCTTCGGCCTCTCCATGCTCATCGATACGTAGCAGGTGGTTAAACAGGTTGATGGCTCTGTCGGCATCGTGGATGTATAGGCTGGTGTCGAGAGAGTGGCTGCTTGAGGCATCAAAAGCTTGTGCCACAATATTGTGGTAGTGGTTGGCAAGCCAGAGTATATAGCGTTCATCAAGGGTGTAGGGTGCGTCTTTGATCGCTGTGTGTAAGTGGTTTGCTGCTTGGGCTAGGCTCTTCTCCTCTTGCGGACCTTTGCCGCTGTTGGCTTGTTGTAGATAGGCGTTAAATAGATTGAGATGAAGGACTCTTTTTTCGGGAAGTGCAGGTTGTAGAGAGAGCGTTTTCTTTGCATGTTTAATGAAAAGCGCCGGGTCGCCTCCAAGCTTGTTGTAGCAGAGTGCAGCAAGGTAGTGGACTTGGTAGGAGCCCTCTTCTTCGGCAAGTGGATTGAGGAGAGGAGATAGTGTGTCGAGAGCAGTTTGAAAAAGGCCGATGTCGTAGAGAATCTTCGCCTCTTTGAGAAGGTAACTTCTTGTCTCGTCGTCAGAAAAAGGGTTGCTTTGGGCAAGGGTAGAGCGGATGTCATCGGCGACTTGTTTGCGTAGGCTGATCGATATCGGTGCTGTGGAATCGACGATCTCCAGAAGGTGGAGCGCGGATTCTAAAAAAATCCTAGCAACTTGCTGCTGCTGTTTGCTGTCGGGGAAATGTTTGCTGAACTCCAAAAAAGTAAGATAGCTTTCTTCCCACTTCTTCTGATGGTAAGTAGAGGCCATCAGCATCAGCAAAGAAGTTTTTTTGTGCTCTTGGCTTACCTGATCTGTAGAAAGGTAGCTGTTTAAGTAATGAGCCGCTTTGTCATATTCTTCCTTTGTATAGAAGCTATGGCCCAGCATGTAGAATACTTGGGGATACTCCTCGTAGAGGGAGGGGAGAACATCCTCTTGCCAGATTGATGCAGCGTGAGCTGTGCCGAAAAGAAAGAAGAGAGAACAGAAGGAAAGTAGATGACGCATGATCACAACTCTTGTAGCTGTTGCTTTGGGAAAATGGTATTGTATCAACAGGTGCAAATTTGTGCAGCCTGAAACGCCGCCTGTAGTTTGATGGTTTTGCAAAAAAATGTTTTGTTTTAGGCCCGAAGGGGCACTCGAGTTTGGCAGTTTTTGCCGACCGAAACGTTCACAAAAACACCGTACGGATGACAGAAGAAGAGAGCGATCGTTAAGTGGAACACTCTCATAAGCCCGGAGGGCGCTCGATCAAA
>JAFITR010000019.1 GCA_017116025.1 Simkania negevensis | reverse complement strand
CTATCCCAATGATTGAGTTGCACAAGAAGAGAGAGGCTTCGTTAGGGATGTCAGACAGTGTGGCTTTGACTTCGTAGACCGCCAAGCCTAAACCTTTCGCAGACTCTATGATCCGTTGAATCGTTAAACCGAAAAGAATAGGCAACGTGCGCGATGGGGTAAAGAGGCAGCCATCGTGAATCCAAAAAAGGTTCGAAAAGCTGCCCTCCAACAATACCCCCTCGTCATCCACTGTCACAATATCGTCTTCCCCACGTACCAATGCCGCTTCCCGCAATGCTAAACGCTCTTTTCTCATCTTGAAACTTTTGATGGTAGGATCATACCCCTTCGCTTCCCAAAAGATCACTCCAACTTGCCTGCACAAGCGTAAGGCCCCCTCCTCGCGTTCTAAAGATGCCCCTACAATAACCCCGCCTTCTCCTAGCCAATAGCCCAAACGTAAACGGCAGATACCCTCCTCAACACCATTCAAAAGCTCCAACACCACCCGCTCTTGTAAAGCAAAGTGATCGATACCAAACCGCCGAGCGTGGTCCGATAAACGAGATAGATGACTTGCCAGTCCTTCTGGTTGTCGATCAATAACAAGCAGCGTAGTGAATACACCGTTGTGCGCATATTTCCAGAGGGCATTATTTACGACATTCCATCTCTTGTCATGATAGAGCCATTCTTTCATATTCTTTTTCTTTTTTGAGTGCTTGGAGGATTGTTTTGGCTTTATGTAGTGTTTCTAGATATTCTTGTTGCGGATTTGAATCATATGTGATGGCCCCCCCGACAGCGAAGTCTATTTTATTCTTAACGCATGTCAGTGTTCGTATTGCGACGTTAAAATCGATATCGCCATTATTGCTAATGTATCCGATAGAGCCTGTGTAGATGTTACGTGGTCTCTGTTCGAGTTGTGCAATGACTTCCATAGCGCGCAACTTAGGGCATCCGGTGACAGAGCCGGCGGGGAAGAGGTTTCTGAGGATATCGATCGGGTGGATATTGCATTTTGCTTTAGCAGTGACAACGGAGGAGAGGTGATAGACATTTTGATAGGCTTCTAAACGACATAGGCTAGGGACATCGACAGAACCGAGGAGGGAGACTTTACCAAGATCGTTACGCATAAGATCTGTGATCATCATCAATTCAGCACGTTCTTTTTCTGAGGAGAGAAGAAGGCATCGGTTTTTTTCGTCCGTTTTTGCTGTTTTACCGCGAGGTATCGTGCCTTTGATGGGTCGCGTTTCCAGCAATCCATTACGGCAGGAGACAAAGCGTTCAGGAGAAGAGGAGACGACGGTATATTCTCCACAGTTGAGATAGGCCATGAAGGGGGCGGGGTTCAATAAAGCAAGTTTTTTGAATAGAAGGTAGGGGTCAATTGACTCTGTATAGCTGATTTCATGCGAGAGATTCAATTGGTAGAACTCTCCTTCACGAATCATCTTTTGGACAACAGCGATTTTTTTTTCGTAGCTAACGGAGGGTTCTATCTCTTCCAAGGGGTGTTTTTTCGTAGACTCTTCGCGTTCACAGTTTGTACGATCGATAGAGTCGGGGATATTACGAAAGAAGGTTTCTTCCGACAGCCTACTTAGCCAAGCGAGCTCTTCTGCTGACAGCAGCCTATCGGATTGAGAAACAGTCTTGACTCTGATGGTATGGGCCCTGTGGTCGATGACGATCGCGCACGCGTGGCGCATAAATAGGGCATCAGGAAGGGTGCTTGGGACCATTGTTATCGTCTTTGACCGATCGCTCCAAGCCCCCATGCCATACCCAAGATACCCCACCCACTCTGGAAAATATCCAGAGCCGAGAGTGATTTTCTCACGCAGCTTTTCCCAAGCAGCGGGACCGCTAGCAGAAACCGTTTCTATAGGGAAGAGGAAGAGAAAAGAGCGCTCGGCAGAATCGTAATCGCCTCCGGAATAGAGGAGCACCGTACCGTTATAGGCAGCAAAATAGGAGGCAAGCTCTAACAACTGGCTATGAGAAAAGGGAAGGAAGAAGGTCACTTATCCTTCGCTGGACATATTATGGTATACAGCGTCGACGTCATCGAGGGCTTCTATCCACTCGATGAGGGCCATATTGGACTGCAGCGTTTTTTCCTCACAGTCGATGAGCATTTTGGGAATCATCTCAATAGTAGCCTCTTCGACGACGACATCTTTTTCATCGAGCTGTTCTTTGACGGCATAGAGCTCTTGAGGATCGGTGACAATGAGACAGCCTTCTTCTGTTACTTCGAAATCCTCAGCACCAGCCTCTGTTGCAAGGAGGAAGAGCTCATCTTCGCTCATATCGCCTTTTGGAAGGCGTAAAATGCCTCTACGGTCGAAATTAAAGGCCACAGCACCTGTATCGGCAATCGTTCCTCCGCGCTTGTGTGTTGCAATACGCAAGTCGGAAACAGTACGATTTCTATTATCGGTAAGAGCTTCAACGAGCACCCCTACACCACCATGTCCATAGAGTTCGTAAAGAACTTCGGCATAATCTGTCTGGTCACAACTCGACGCCTTTTTTACGTTTTTCTCAACCACATCTTTGGGGACATTGGCATCTTTTGCTTTCTGCAAAGCAAGGCGTAGGCGGGCGTTCGACTTAGGGTCTAACCCACCCATCTTCACAGCACTAATGATCTCTTTGACAATACGAGAGAAGATCTTGCCTTTTTTCGCATCAGCACGCTCTTTTTTGTGCTTAATGTTCGCCCACTTGCTATGTCCAGCCATTTACTCCCCCTCAAAAAACCACTTCTTATTCTTCTTCTCCCAATCCCTGGCTATTTTATAATCGACAAACTTCCTCTCTTGCTCTTTAAACTCTTTGTTGTGTGTACGCAAAGTACCTTTGTCATCCACATAAGGAGGATAGACATGGTGTAACATCTCATGGTATACAACAGTACGAACAAAATAAAAGGGAAAACGTTCGTTGTCAAGCAGGTCGTTAATCTTAATCAAACGCAACGTCTCGTAATACATCCCCAGCGTAATATGTTTCTTCCCCCTCACCTTGCGATTATAGCGATACCAGGTAATCCCTAAATTCAGACGGCCGGAAAAATGCGCCTCGTTCAACTCGTCAAAAATGGCAATAAGATCATACACCCTGCCCTCTCCACGTAACAACTCGCTACTGACATGATGGCTCCAATCGAAAAGCTGAATCTGACGCTGTATGTAATCCTGGATGACCCCATTCCACTGTCTGCCACGATCCATCACAAAGTCGACAACAGCGTTTACCACCTCCTCAGGCGCTTCCAAAAACATCTTGTGCGCAGAAAGCTTCACCCACTGCGCCCCCCGATCGAGTATGCTCAACATCGTCGAACGATTCTCATTGACCACAAGTTCCAATTCCAAACCCAAACGCACCGATAGCTTCTCACGGAAATCATTTGCTGTCAACGACATAGCACCTTCCTTATCGCTCTAAACTGTTTTCATACAGGCTTTAATAAACCAAACTCATAAAAGGAATAAGACGGTAATTTTAAAGCAGAAAAGAGATTAAACTAAATATAAAAACTTTTTTAATTTAAAGCTCGCGTTCCATAAGAATACGTCCGTAATAGTCTCCTTCATCTTTGAGAAACTTTTTCTGACGTCCAAACTCTTTGAATCCGAATTTTTCATACAGGTGTATTGCTTCATTATTTTCGTACATTTCGAGGTGTATAACTTCGATACCGAAATAATCTTTTGCGAGGTGTAATAGATTATTAAGCAATTGAGAACCAATGCCTTTTCTTCTATATTGTTGATCAACGATCATCCCGAACTGGCATTGATGACGGAGTTTTCGGAATGGCATGAGCCATAGGGTTGCAATTCCACATGGTGTACCTTGCCAATCAGCGGTGAGGCTACACTTGTATCTTGAGAATCCGATCCATCGTTTGATGGAATCTTCTACTTCTGGAGGATCGCCCATAGCGAATCCTTGTAGCACACCTGGTTCAGCCAACCACTTTGTGAGGTATGGTCCATCTTCTGGTGTGGTGTATCGTATATGAATAGAGTCTTCTTTTTTCACTGAATGCTAACCAAATTTTTTAAGATATTCTGTAATAAAGCCGTCTAACTCTTCGCCATCCATCATAGCCTGTATATTACCTATTTCATGTCCGGTCCTTGTATCTTTAACAAGGGTATAGGGCTGGAAAACATAATTTCTAATTTGATTACCCCATGCGATCTCTTTTTTTTCTCCTGTGAGTGCTTTAAGTTTTTCTTCTCTTTGGCTCACTTGCATCTCATAGAGTTTTGATCGCAGAAGCTTCATACAGGTATCTTTATTTTGGTGCTGGCTGCGTTGATTTTGACAGCTGACGATGATTCCTGTGGGTGTGTGTGTGATCCGAACGGCGGAGTCGGTGACGTTGATGTGCTGTCCTCCTGCTCCGGATGCTCTGAAGGTATCGATACGCAGCTCTTCTGGTTTGATGTCGACATCGATATCGTCGGTAATTTCTGGTGTCACATCGACGGAAGCGAAGCTTGTATGTCGACGAGCACCGCTATCGAAGGGCGAGATTCTTACGAGGCGATGTATACCTTTTTCTGCTTTGGCGTAGCCGAAAGAGAAGTTCCCTACAATCTTCATAGTGACATTTTTTATTCCGACGACATCTCCTTCGACGAGATCGACAGTCTCCACTTTCCATCCGCGTGTGGTGGCCCATTTTCTGTACATACGCACAAGCATCTGTACCCAGTCGCACGCTTCTGTCCCTCCTGCGCCGGCGTTGATACTCACAAAGCAATTCTTATCGTCAAGCTCTCCAGAAAGCATTTTTTGCAATTCGAGTTCCCCTAATTCTTTGTCCACAGCATACAATTCATCTACAAGCTCTTCGACAAGGCGATCTTCACCGGTATCATACGCTTCAGGGAGCAGGTCGACGACATCAGCCAAACGGCCTGAGAGGTCAAAGAAAGGAGCGGTCCAAGCAACGAGTTTTTTATTTTCTTGGATCAGCTCATTGGCACTGTTGTTATCGTTCCAAAAACCGTGTTCTTCCATAAGGAACTTAATTTCATCGACGCGTTTTTTCTTTGCATCGACGTCAAAGATACCTCCGCATTTTCAACAACCTATCTTTTAGGTCGTTGAGGAGTGCCTGCACTTCTTCATTCATCGCATACGCCTTTTGCAAGTTAAAAATAAGGAGCGTATTGTAACGTTTTTAAACGATATCTGTCAAAAAAGGAAAGATCTATGGCAGCAATAAAAGAGAAGAGCGACTCTTGTGTTCATATTACAGAACGCCATCTGCAGGTGATGTGGCTAGAGCAAAAGTATTTTTCTCTGCCTGCTACAGAGTGTGGCAAGGAGGTTGAAGTGCTTTCTCCTGGGCTATGGAACACAGGGCCCGGCCCAGACTTTCTCCGTGCCCATCTACGCATAGGGGAGAAAGAGGCGAGAGGAGATATCGAGATCCACCTACGTTCGGAAGAGTGGTACCACCATCACCACAATAGTGACTCTCGTTACGACAATGTCATCCTCCACGTCTGCCTTTGGAAGTCGTCAGAGCCGAGGCAGGCGATGACTTCTTCGGGTGACGTGCTTTCCAATCTCTATTTGGAAAACACCCTGACGGTGAGCTTAAAACGCATCTTTCAGCTGATCGACCTGGACTTGTACCCCTACAAACGGTTTGGAGGCAGTGGGCGCTGTGCAGAAGAGCTCTACAGCCACTGTTCCTCGTTTGACGTTAGCCAAATCTTCGAAGGGGCCGCGCTGTGGCGTTTGGAACGCAAAAGGATGCACCTACTTTATTGGGCAAAGAGCGAGGATGAAGCCCTGGTAGCGGGCATCGCCATGTCTCTGGGGTATAGAAACAACGCGCAATCTTTTCTTGAGCTATTTCTTATCCTCAAAAGCCACGCTTTTAGAGAAGTTGAACAGCTCCACGCAATCGCTTTAGGGGCGTGCGGGTTTTTTAAAGAAGAGTACAAAAAGCGATGGGGCAGTTCGGAAGAGTATCAGAAATTACTCTCTCTATGGACGTCGTCTGTTGAGCAGCCCCATCCCCTTTTCAACCTTACTACGGCAAATATCCGCCCCTACAATCATCCTGTCAGACGCCTTTACGCCCTTGCCCAGCTTGTCGCTGACAACAATACCCCTCTCCTCTTTTCTAAGATGATCTCTATCTGGGAAAGAGATTGGCAGACGTTGACGACAAAAAAAGTTTGTAAGGCACTGCACAACGATCTCTCAGAGACAATTCCGCAATACGAAAACCCACATTGGAACCATCATTACACCTTCGAACTGCTGCCACAACAAGGGGATCTGTCACTGCTTGGAGCGGGCTTAAAACAGGAGATGGTCATCAACGCTTTCTTCCCCCTGCTCTACCACACGATACGTCAACAAGGATCGAAGGAAGAACTCTATGCCTTCAAAAAATACTATCGCTCTCTGACAGCGATCCCATCGAAGAAAGGAAAATATCTGCGCCAGCGTTTTTTCGGAGAAAAGATGCAAGAGTTGGCCTCTCAAGATGCGATGATGCAGCAGGGAAGCTATCAGATTCACCACCACTACTGCACACACTACGAAGCAAGTTGTCGCGGCTGCCCCTTCGTCAGCGATATACAAAGCCCGCCAGCCCTCACGTATAAACCGCCCGAGGCTTAACGAGCGGTTATGTTGAGCCGTCTTCGCGTTAACCGGATGAAGTGGTGGCTGTCAACGGAGAAGTTCCACAAGGGGTTATCTGAGGTGATGGGCTCGGTATGAAAGCGCAGCTCTCCTTTTTCGTAGTAAGCCGTCATACGCTCACCGCTAGGGACTTCGATCACCTGGTTGCCTTCAAGAGAGACGTCACAAGCGACAAACTCTGCATCGCCATGCAGGATGATCGTCAGCGCTTCTTTTCGTGCTATCTCATTCTTCCACCAGGGCTGATTGGCCATACAGACCATACCTCTGTTGACAACGGAGAGATTGGACAAGACACACTTAGCTTGACCAGCGCCATATTGAAGCACGCCATTGCCATCTTTTGAGCCCGTGACGGAATCAGCAAAGACGAGAAGGCTACCTTGTATAGAAACGTCGACCATCTCAAGTTCACTGATCTCAAGTTGCAGCTCCGCGCCTTGGGCCATCCGCCCTCGTCGAATTTTTTGCGCTATTGTCGAGTAGAGAGGACCTAGGGCGGGATGGTAATGGAAGAGGAAGTTTGGCCCTTGCTCGACATGGTCGACAACATCTGCTACGTCGGGGAGCTCCATCTCACACCAGTTAACCAAAAGATCGTGCGCATTACCAACCATTTGATATAGACAGCCTTCAGGCGTTTCTAGTAGATCATAGGAACCGGGCTGATAGCTTTTTTTCGTCACGGCAATCGTTTTTTCTCGACGATTAAATGTGAGATAGCTACCTAAGCTTTTGGCAATCTCCTCTTCAGCAACTTCTTTGGCACTAAAATCTTTAGCCACTGTTGTTGTAATAGAATCCGAGATATTCTGCATCGTAGACTCTAACCTACCGGCAGAACAGATCCGAACATCTCCCTCTTCATCACAAAACGGAAACTTGCTCTTCATATTTACTAGCATTCCGGGGACAGGATTTATATCAACCGCCCTTTCGACAGCGTCAAGGTCGACAAAGAGGATATTCGTATTGGAGGGGTAGAGCGAATAAGGGCTGTTTAAAGAGGCTGGCAGGTCGTCCAATCCACGTTTTTTAAAATCAGTATACTCAACATTCGACACCGCATACTTTATTCCCGAAGGGGTATTGCTTCGTACGAGGGTTAACATTCCCTCGGCAGAACCGACAGATCTCCCACACGAGGCAAAGCCAAATAGCTTGTTTTCGCTACAACCAAAACCAGAAAAAGCGAGTAAACCGTGATCAACACCAGCCAGAGGATTATTAATCTGACGAACAAGGGCCTTGGAGCGGCCGTGGGCGCGAAACCAGTCAAATACCCCTTGTTCTTTTGCAAGCTTCCAAATGACCCCATGACCTCCCGGCTTAAGAGAGAGTTTGAGAGGCTCTTCCATACACCAACCACCTTGATCAGTGATCAGCGGCACTGAAGGCTGAAGGAAAAAGAAAAACGACTCTTTGGGACGACCAAACCAATGTTGTGTCTCAAAAATCTCGCGAACATGGGTAGCGTTATTTTTTTCTTCGGAGGTCAATATCGCTACAGGTGTAAAGATTCTTTTGCCAAACAGCTTGTAGTAAAGGCTTTCTCTAGCCTCGAGATCGCGTATCATTCCCTCTAACAGGGTACGGCCACAAAAAAGAAGCTTAGCGGCAGGCAAAGGCTCTTTTGTTCGATCACAAAAAAGGCCCAAGCGATCCCCTGCCCCTCCGATAGGGTATATTTCCCCCATCACAGGCATATTTACAACACCTTGTACCAGATAGTTTTTTACAGAAGGTGTATCATTACGAATGTCGAAAAAAGAAGGTCTTCGATACTCCAACTCTACATCGTCGCAAGAGTCTTTACCCTCGGTCAGCTCTAACACTTTCACATGGTAGCCGACAACACCGCCTATATCGGCATAGAACGCCTCTATCTCGCCCAACTTATCCAACAAAAGAGGAAGTTTCCTATCGACATCGGATGGCAGAGAAGGCATACGGAAGACGATATTCCCCTGTCCTAAAGCAAGAATTGCCTTCACCAGATACTCATGTTCAGAGGGAAGGAACTCAAAGCCACTAGCAGAACGACAAAAAGCGGAGTATTTTTTAACCAGACCGGGCAAGAGATTCAATAGAACGATTTTCTCTTCGAACGAACGAGCAAGCAACAGTTTTGCCACAAGAGCACGCAGCCGCACCAACAACCTCGACTTCTCTAAGCCTATCCTCGCTTCTTTTACATCCGACACGAACATTGCCTAATACCGAGCAGTTATACCAAGCAAAACACTCTACCGCAGGCTCCCCTATTTTTTAAACGAAAGAACGATTTGCTTTGACTAGAAAACCGGTATCGCCTTACAACCACTTAATGTGTGTGATTTCTCCAGTAGATGCACTCAAAGTAAAAACTTGTATTAGAAGGAGATTATAAACTTATGACGACTGCCACAAAAAACAAAACAAACAAAAACAAAAACAAAACCAATACAAACACCAATACCAATACCAAAAAAAACACAGCCTTTAACCGCCCAGTCAACGTCAGTGAGACTCTTTCTCGCGTTGTTGGGTCAGGACCTATGCCGCGTACAGAAGTGACAAAGCGTGTTTGGGACTACATCAAAAAAAACAACCGCCAGGACCCAAAGAACAAGCGCAACATTGTCCCCGATGCTACCCTTGCACAAGTCTTTGGCTCATCGCAGCCTATCGACATGTTTAAAATGACGGGCATTATTTCTAAGCACCTGTCTGAAAACACTCGTTCGTCGTAGATTAACGAGAGTCTAGATACAACACGATTGAGGCGATGTATATGCATCGCCTTATTTTTTGAGATCGGTTACCGAGGGACGTTGTAACCATTTTCCCTGTTTTGCCCGTGACTAATAGTCTCTTTTTTGATAGAATCTTTATGATTTATCAACAAAAAAACAGAAAGTCTCCATGGATTTACAAGTATCCCCCCCATCTACGAACTCAGGCGACACATCTCAAAGCGGAACAGCCTCTCCTCCTCCTGCGTCTGTCCGGCCGAATCTCAATAACAATCAAGCAGATTCAGAGCTCTCTGCTGCGGCGATATATCGTCTGCTAAACAGCGCATCTGTCGACAGCGCTCCAGAACGTACAACGTGGTCGGACAAACTGACAAGCTACCACGACACGCTCAATCATGTTGAACGGTCAGTAAAACCCATCCGACTAGCATTGCGTTTCTCCATCATGTCCGGATCTGTAAAACGTCTTTTTTTGACTCTCTCTCCTCTGCATAACGAGCACGAGCCTACTCTGCATAACGAGCACGAGCGTACAAAGATCATACAGATTAACAAAGTATGGCAACGAATCATGGACCAGCCGGCAAACAACTTTCAGTCGCCGGCTGATCTCCTCTTTGCCCTCGAAGAGCATCAACAGGCGCCATCCAAAAAAAATGGAGCTAAGAAGAAGACATCTACTCAAAACGGTGGACAACAATGGAAACATGACCACCACAGGTGTGAGATAAAATCCTTAGCAAGATTCTTTTGTGTCGAGAAGAAGGGAGAGAAGGAAATGCTTCTACACTTAACGAAGGAGGGCTTCACCGGTTTACAACAACTCGACATCAGTTTCGATGAGATCAAGATCATCGCTTCTTTAGTCATGACAACAAACGCACGAGAATCTTCTGATTACACTTTCCTTTTGGACATCTTCAGCAAAGCCCCCTCCCTTCTCAATAAAAAAGAGCTGTCGGCCTGGATAACAGCAGCTTTTGATAAAGGCCGTCCCGATAATCTCCGCGCAAAGCATATAGAGTTGTTCTCTGCATGGCTCTCTTCGATTCATCCCCAACTGCTCCAACACAAGCATGGCCTCCTCCCCAAAAAGCTTGTACAAGAGATTGACGATGCGGGCCCTATTATCGTCCGCCTCTCCCAGATAGACGAGTTGGATGGCGATACACTTTCTCTTCTTGCCGATTGGAAAGCAATCACGTTATTCGATCCCCTTGAGCTGGAGCTACGCTCTTCCGAAGAAATTTGCAAACGCATTAGTGACCTGGACGCATCTAACCTGCTCCACTACAAGGCGCTGGCATCTGTTTTAAAATATGTTCGAGACAAACAAACAACGAAAACCACCCCTTCTTCCTCTTCACGACCTGCCCGTTCACAATCAAGACCTTCTGAAGTAAGCGACAACAGCAAAAAAAGCACAGAGCAAGAAGATGATGCCCTACTGGAACAAGCGATCAAGCAGAAATTAGTTAGCTGCAACATCATCCCACAACGCCTTTCACCTGAAGAATATTTTCTTCTATTAACTATTGCGTTTGAACAAAAAAAAGTTCCTTTTCTAATCGATTGGCTAAAAGCCTATCCCATTGATCAACCCATTCCCGACAGCTATAAACCTACTGTCGACAAGCTGATTACCATGCTATTGGAACGCATTGTAAATGAACAAGAGATCCAACAACAACTACTCTACCTCAAGATCCTTAATTGTATTGGGAAGTGGGCAAAGCCTGAGCAAATGACCGCGCTTCCCTTAACCATGTTCAAATCTTGGAAACTTCTCTTCCCAAACACCACCACTCGGTATAACGCACGCGAATATCAAAAAAGCAGACAGATTAGCAATCTGTGGGAACAAATCATAGCCCGCCTGCCAAACAAGTATAAACCATTGGTTGGTCTCCTCTTTGCTTTTGAACAGTGCCAACAACCATCTAGTGGCGACACCCAAAACGTCCAACAGCAGTGGAAATGTGACCAACACGGGTGCGAAATACGCTTTATGGCAAAATGGCTCTCCCTTTCTCAAAAGGGAGACAGGGAAAATGTTTCACTGCTGACAAAAGAATCCTTGGCCCATTTAAAACAGCTCGGTGTCAGCGCCAATGAGATCCAAGCGATCGCCTCTCTTGTCATGACAACAGACCCACAAGAAGCGTCCGGTTGCAATTTCCTTCTAGATCTCTTCAACGACAACTCTTCCCTCCTCAATAAAGAGGAGTTGCTAGCCTATCTAACAAGAGTTTTCGACCGAAACGCTTCCGATGAAGTCCACTCAAAAAGTATACAGATACTCTCTCGATGGCTCTCTACGCTCTATCGCAAACTATCTACTCACAACAAGCATGAGGCTCTCTCCGAAGCGCTTTTAAACGAAATTAGATCTCTCGATCCTTTTGTCAACCGTCTTTCTAAGATGGAAGGTTTGAACAGTGAAACGCGCTCCCTTCTTGCTGAATGGGAAACAGTCACGCTATTCGACCCTCTCAAGCTGCGACGACTTTCCATTGCAGAACTCCACACACGTATTATTAACCTGAACATCTCCAAACCGCTCCACTTAAGAGCGCTGCTGTCTGCGCTCAAACAGACCCTAACCCCACAAACATGCGAGGAATTCTTTTCTACGTTTTCTGACAATTTAACTCCCAGCCCCTTAAATGCAGAAAAACTGGCTGTTTTTCGAGAAGTTGCCGAACATATTGCCAACTTGACCCAAACGCTTCCCCATTTTTTCACACAACTTCTCCATAAATTCGTTGCCATTAAACAACAAATAAAACCATCTTCAGAAACCAACTCTACACAAGAATTTACTGCTCTATGTCACTCTTTTAACAAACTACGACGCTGGTTCAACCAATTATTTGATTCCATTGTATTGAAAGGCCGTCAGGGAAATGCTAATAATTTTGACGCTTTCCACTCGTACGAATTCTTAAAACACCTCGATCTTGAACTAGTCATGCAGAAACTTTTACTGTCTCAAGAGGAAGAGATATGGACTCCTATGCTCGACGACTCTATCACTTATCTAGTTCTTTCATTCTATAACCGATCGAGAGAAAAAGGAGAGGACCTTACCCAAACCCCTATTTTTTGCCCATTTATCCAAACACTAATTCTCTCTTTCCCAAAGCATTTACCACAGGCAAAAGCAATCCACTGGATGAACATAGGAGACATTATATCTTTTGTTCGAACTTTTGCCGAACGCTCATCAAATACTTCACACCCTTACGCTCTATTAGATGCAAAATCTGGCCCTATCTTTTTGGATATGGTTTGTTACTTTTTCCAACAGCATGAAAAACAAATAGACGAGGCATCACAAGCAG
Organism: Simkania negevensis; assembly: GCA_017116025.1. Classification (GTDB taxonomy): domain Bacteria; phylum Chlamydiota; class Chlamydiia; order Chlamydiales; family JAFITR01; genus JAFITR01. The sequence goes on along the minus strand of JAFITR010000019.1, from coordinate 3,188 downwards.
AATCGATCACCATATTCCAGGCTTGGCTAAACTCTTTTGAGAATTGTGCCGACTTTTTTTATCTAGTAAAGAGCGAAGAAAATATACCTAATTTCAACCACAAAAAAACGCTCGAGATATTGAAACTATTTGCCTCTTCAGATGCGAAGTGCATGAAGCTAATCATACGAATAGGAACCGATCCAATCTCCAACATATCCTCTTCCATTTCTTCTGAAAGCCTAGCTCTCCTAAACTATCCGGAAGCAACACCAACTAAAGTATTGTTGGGCCAATGGACCAACACACTAGACAAGATACGTATATCCGCAACTATATGGATTGGAGGCTATCTTTATCGCCATTGGAATCAAGAGATCTTCTTTTCATATTTTTTCCAATACATACAAGATTTGCCCCCTCACCCTCAAACAACAAACGAGCTATCACGACTTTTCGATACAATGGGGCCGGGCCGTCAGTTAGCCAAACTACTTGTTTTTTCTTTACAGAATATAAATCAGTTGACAAGGTTGATCAGTATATTCAAAGAACGTATTGCTCACAGCACAGCAGAAGAACACTTCTTTTTTTGGAGCAACCTCTATCACGAGTGGCATATAAGGATCCAAGACAAATCGATGAAAGAGAAAGAATTGAATCCGGAAATCCCTGCGATCAACAGGGAAACAATCGAACGTTTTTTAATAGAACAGCTTCGGCAGCTTGCACTTGATACTGTACAAAAACGCATTCAAACAGCGAGGGAAACACCCGATTCTAAAGAAGGCGAAAAAAAAACATTGCTCACTGATTTCAGCAATATGGTCCAATATATCGCCACACACAACATTGCTATCCCATCATCGGCAAGAATTTTTGTTTACAGCTTGCTTAGCGCTCATTTAGATTTGTTTGCCAGAAAAGCTTCGCGCCCCCCCCAGCAAGGAGAACTTAGCTCTTGCCACCAAGATCACAATGTGGATAGCAGAACTTTTTTATGTCGATGCCATGTCACTAGTTCCCAATGACAATAATCTAGATCAAATTGATTTTACAGAGAACGCTGCCAAGCTGTTTCAAGGCATAAAAGCGATTATCGATGGCAGCTCTTTCGACATAATCACCAAAATCGGTTTCACAACGGCGTTATTGCGAGCCACCATCGACAGCAAGAAAGAGACGATACAGGAATTGGCTGGAGAAAACAGACTAAAATGGCGCCATGATACTCGCACAGAGCTTCTCTATCAAATGTGGTCGTTTGCCAGGGAGCTCCGCATAAAAGCAGCTGGCCACGTCGAGCAAGAGAAGAAGGAAGCAGTGGAACAAGTAGTTCAAAACTTAATCAATGAACAAGAAGAAGCGAAAAAAGCCTACCATGAATGCAAGAGCACAAAATATCACCCTGACATCGAAGGAACCTCCGAGGCTGCAAGCACGAGCTAATGGGCTTACCAGCCAATCGACAGAGGTTTAGTAAACAACGGAAAGAACAAGAAACAAGATGGAACAGATAGACAGGATAGCTGCTTACTAAATCTTTTCAGTGTTGTAGAACGGCAGAGAAGCAGATGCAAATGAAACAAAAACAAAAAATACCTCACCAGCTAATCGATGGATTATGGAGCGCTTGGTGTATTGGAAGCGTCATAGGGATTTGGCCGCGCTTCATCGAGCCCTATATGCTGTTCGAGAAGAAGATCGAGCAGCAAGTAGAGAAGCTCCCTCCCGCGCTAGACGGTATGAAGATACTCTTTTTTAGTGATTTACACCTTTGTTCACACACATCAAAGAGGTTTCTTTCCAAAATAGAACGACGCATCAACTCTCATCGTCCCCATTTGATTCTATACGGCGGGGATTTCCTCACACGCAGCCAACTAATCCATACCGATCTTTTACTGCATTTTTTTTCTTCCTTAAAGGCCTCGCACGGCTGTTTTTGCATTCTAGGCAACCACGACTACTCTTCTTACGTTTCAATCAACGAAAAGGGAGAAACAGCAGTAGTGGGCGACAAAGAGGAACATTTCTTATCGAAATCTTTCCGCAAGATTTTTTCTTCTTCAACTAGAATCCTCTTTCCATCGGAGCCATTGCTTCCTCCTCACGAAGGCCTTGTTGAAAAGATCGATGCAACACCCTTCAGACTATTGCACAACGAAAGTTGTACAGTAGAAGTTAACGGAGAGAGGTTGAACATTTGTGGCCTGGGAGATTTGTGGACAGGGAACTTCGCCCCTGCTAAAGCCTTCCAAGAATATGATGCCACGCTTCCGGGTATCGTTTTGTCCCACAACCCTGACAGCTTCGATCTTCTAAACGACTACCCAGGAGATGTTGTGCTTTCAGGACATACGCATGGAGGACAAGTCAATCTCCCCGGATTCTGGAAGCCATTGTGTCCTTTGAATAACAAGTCCTATCGAGCCGGAACGTTCTACCAAGGCAGCAAAATGCTTCACGTCACACGTGGAGTAGGGGGACCCTACCCCTTTCGTTGGTGTGCTCCCCCGGAACTAACGGTGTTAACGCTAAAACGAGGCAAGGCATGACGAGTGCGGTCCTTCTTTCTGGAGGTCATGGAGCAAGGATGAACCATACCATACCCAAGCAGTATATCGACTTGGGCGGCAAGCCTGTTGTCCTCTGGAGTCTTGAAGTGCTGCTTGCAACACCAAGTATTAACGAAGTGATCATCGTCTGCCATCCCAACTATCAGATTCTTTTCTCAACCATAGAGACAAACAAAACCATCACTTTTGCTCTGCCAGGCAGACGACGCCAAGACTCCCTCTACAATGGACTACAAGAGACGCGTGCAGATACCGATCTTGTCTGTGTTCACGACAGTGCACGCCCTTTTATCCGTATGGAGAAGGTTGAAGAGTTGATTGAAGCAGGCAGATGCCACGGTGCTGCCGTTTTGGGCATTCCCGTACACTCCACGATCAAAGAAGCTGATGGTACCGGCTTTGTTATAAACACCCTCGACCGTGCACAGTTATGGATGATTCAAACTCCTCAGGTAGCGACAAGGGAGCTGTTTGAACGTGGTTTTGCTGCGGTGAATGAGGCAGGACTCACCGTCACTGACGATGTTGCTTTGGTAGAAAAAATTGGTCATCCAGTAAAAATTGTTCCTGGCACGGAAGAAAATATCAAGATTACTACACCTCACGACTTCGTTATTGCACAACATATTC